>DQHT01000095.1 GCA_003531115.1 Bacteroidota bacterium
GGAGGTTGGTGTTTATAGAAACAGAATCCCAGTTTTGGCCGCCGTCTGTACTCCAGTCGACACGAAAACCGGCATTGGAAGAAGCACTTTCCTTTCTGTAGCCGAAATAGAGTTCAAGACTGTCAAAAGCAGCAGCGCGAACGCCGGTTAGAGAAAACCCGCGCTCGCCACTACTACTAAACCACAGATTAGCCCCTCCGCTCGCCACACCTGAATCGCGCTGCACATAGGCCCCTGACGACGTGCTGCTGCTTCTTACATCTACCGGATTCGCGGCATTTCCGTCATCAAAAACATAGGCATCGTTATCAAAGCCACTTTGCAAACTGTGTTGTGCCAACGTGGTCGTCGCACTCACAGTACCCATCGTTTCCTGAAAAACGGTGATCTGAGCATAGGCAGGACTTAAACAAGCCGCAAAAACAAGTGAAAGCAATTTTCGGAGGTTCATACTTCGAAATTGCAACAGCCTGATAAAAGAAAAACCCTCCGAAGAGGGTTTTTACACAATGCTGACAAGCCTTTGACAGAAAGCCGACAATTTTTTCGTTATTGGGTCAAAATTAGGTCAAACGCCCATTTCTTTGAGCAGATGATCTCCTTTTCCGAGCTCTTTCAGGATAAGAAGTACATAGCGGATATCCACACCGATCGAGCGGCTGTATTCCTCATTCCAGGCAAAATCGTTGATGGTAGCCGTGTATGCCCGGTCGAAGTTCACTCCGATCAGGTAACCTTCGGCATCGAGAATAGGTGAGCCTGAGTTTCCTCCTGTAGTATCCAGGTTATAAAGGAAACATACCACACTCGTTGGGTCGCTTGAATTGAGGAGTTGTTGGATATAGTCTTCCAGATAATAATCGCCCTGATTTTGGGCCTTTTGAAGGATGCCTTTTACCGTGGTGAATGGATGGTGGTATTCCCCGTCAGCTGGTGAGTAGCCGCGAACATAGCCATAGGTGAACCGTAAAGTCGAATTGGCATCAGGCAAAAAGGTAGTTTTTTCGTACATCTGACGCAGATCGATCATCTTCGGCAAAAGTATGGTCAATTCATCCTGGCGTTTTTTCTCGGCCTCCTGGTAGCTGATCAGATTGGCCCATAAGTCGGAAGCGATTTCCAGAAAGGGGTCTTTGGTTTTCATCACCTTTTCGGGTGACTTCTCAACGAGGTCAAGGAATTTTTTGGTATCACTGAAGAGGGATTTACCGTAATTTTTATCGACAAAAGCATCAACGGCTTCTTTGATATTTTTTTCTCCGGCAAATTGGGCCAGACTTTCCGGCCTTTGACCCTCAGGGAGGGTAGCACCATAGTGAAGCAATGCTTTCAGAATTCGTTTTTCGAGTTCAGGATGGGCGATTCCCGCATATTTTCCGATGGCATCCTTTCTCGAACTGAGTTGTTCCGTTAAAAAAGCCTTTCTATCCTTTTTCTCAACCAGCTTATAGGCATTCTGTCGGCTTCCGGTAAATCCTGCAGCGTACATCAGTCCGCTTGAGCTGAATACCTGGCTCAGCCACAGATCACGCTGTGCTGTGCTTAATTTTTCCGCATAGATCCTGTTTATATCCTGAAATACAGTGCCATAAACAGCTTTAAGTGCCGGGTCGGCTTCTACCATAAGCTGCATGCTGTTATCGTCTTTTTGACGGTCCTGGATAACGGTGGTACGACTCAATCCCTGCATTTTGCCCTTGTAGTTTTTGGTGGTATTCGCCAGACTTTTGATCCGGGAAGCAAAGGCAATTTCTAATGCTTTATTGTTTTTACCCAGTTCCTGCATCTGCTCGATCTGAAAATCAAACCATTGGGAGATATAGGGCATCTGGTAGTCGTTTTGGTATTCCAGGAACTGGGCAGGTTGATTGCGGAAAGTCCTTCCGGGATAGCCAAGGATAAATACAAAATCATTCTCTTTCACCCCTTTCGGATTGATCTTCAGGTATTGTTTGGGTACATAAGGCACATTTTCAGGTGAAAAATCGGCCGGTTTTCCATCCTTGCCCACGTAGGCACGCATAAAGGAAAAATCGCCGGTATGACGAGGCCATACCCAGTTATCGCTTTCACCACCAAATTCACCGACAGAACGCTGGGGAACATAAACCAGACGAATATCTTTCAATTCCTGGTAGCGGAAAAGCGTGTAGCTTTTACCCTGGAGCATTTCCGACACTTCGATGAGCAATTCCGGGTTTTTCGCCTTTTCTTCATCTACCAGCTTCTCTATATTTTTATGAAGTTCGGCACTCCTTAACGAAGGGTCCGTAATGGCTTCCAATCCGCCTAAAACACGGCTTGAAACGTCTTCATACGAAGCTGTTATTCGGGCCTTTATGGAGGTTGGGATCTCTTTCGATTTTTCACCGGCCATAAACCCTTCGGTGATATAATCGTGTTCGGGATCGCTGGCGGCTGCTACTGCACCAAAGGCGCAATGGTGGTTGGTAATGATGAGCCCTTCGTCTGAAACAAAGGAACCCGTGCATCCGCCCACACGTACAAGAGCCTGAACAAGGCTGGTCCCATTCGGGTTATAGATGGCATTCAAAGGAATTTTTAAGCCGGCTTTTTCCAGGTCCACCCGATGCAATTCGTTGAGGGGAAACATGCCTTCTTCCAATGGGCTGAAAGCGGAAAAGCTGAAGCATAAACTAAACAGGAGTATGGATTTTTTAATCATGATGAATACTTTCTTCTTGGAGTAATTTTTGAATCTGGGTGGCAATTTCGGATTTATATTTTCTAAAATCCCATTCTGCCACCCAACGTACACCGCGTACGGCATTGCTGATCCAGATCTCATCGGATAGATGCAGGTCTTCGGGGCTAAGTTTGCTCTCACGTACTTCCATGCCCAATTCGGGAAGACGTTTTAACAGATGATCGCGCATGATGCCGGAGATGCCGTTTTCTTCGACAGGGGGAGTCAGTATTTTATGATCCTTTACCACCCATACATTGCCCGTGCTGCTTTCACATATCCGGTTATGTTCATTGAGGATCAGGATCTCGTCCCAGGCTTCATTTCTTGCCTTTCTGGAGGCGAGCACATAAAGCAGCGACTGGCCCGATTTGAAAAAGGAAAAGGGTCCGGGGTATTTTTTCGCGTCTTCAAAAACCCCGATACGCAAGCCCTGACTTTGTTGGGTATAGGCATGCCCATCCAGTTCATCCACATCGATCAGATAAGAACAGCGGTCAACAGATGGCGCATAACCCATGGTTTCTTCTTCCCGGAATAAAATGAGCCTTACCCTGGCCGATTCGTATTTATTCTGGCGCAGGGTCTTTTTTATTTCATAACGAAAATAATCTTCTGTCCACCAGGGTGAAAACACAAATCCCATGGCAGCAGCCGCACGAAGCAGGCGGGCATAATGCTGGCTCCATAAAAGAATTTCGCCGTCGTAACGGATCGACTCAAAAACAGAATCACCATAAAGGAACGCACGGTTCCCTGTAGAGATAAGATTCCCCGCAGAATAGTAGGTGCCGTTCAGGTTAACTGTCTTCTCCTTTTTCATGGAAAAGCTCAAATATAGGAAATGAAAAGGTGTACTGCTGCTATTTACGCCGTTGAATTTCGTCGCGTATGGCGGCAGCTTTGGCATAGTCCTCTACCTTCAGGGCTTTTTCAAGCAGTTCTTCCAGGTCTTTCATGCTCAGACTGGGGTAATCATCTCCGGAGCGGATTCCCGGAGCATCCGAAGCATCAGGGCGTGCAGGCCGTGGGGTTGAATCATCTTCCTCTTCTTCGATCAGGATCCCGGCCACATTCATGATATCCTGATTGGTATAGATGGGACATTTGAAACGTACGGCCAGGGCAATGGCGTCGGAGGTACGGGCATCAATTTCGTAGGTTTTGCCTGCTTGTTTACACAGGATCTTGCTGTAAAAAACGCCTTCCTGCAGATTATGGATATGGGCTTCCAGTACTTCGATATCGAAAGTTTTGCAAAACGACACGAAGAGGTCGTGGGTCATGGGTCGGAAGGGTACGATCTTTTCAATTTCAATGGCGATAGCCTGGGCTTCGAAGCTTCCGATAATGATGGGAAGTTTGCGTTCACCTGCTTCTTCCCCCAGGATCAGGGTATAAGAACCATGCGTATGCCCCGAAGTGAGGCCGATAATATCCAGGCGTATCTTATCCATCTTATTGGGCAGCTTTCAGTTCTTTGGCAGCGGCGATCAAACGGGGCAATACGTCGAAGGCATCCCCAACGATACCGTAATCGGCCACTTTAAAAAAGGGCGCTTCCGGATCTTTGTTAATGGCAACGATCACCTTGCTTGAACTCACTCCGGCCAAATGCTGAATGGCTCCTGAAATTCCTACTGCAATATACAAGTTAGGTTTGATGGTTATACCAGTTTGTCCCACATGTTCTTCATGAGGCCTCCAATCCATATCCGCAACCGGCTTGGAACATGCTGTAGCAGCGCCAAGTGTAGTGGCCAGGTCTTCAATAAGGCCCCAGTTTTCAGGCCCTTTCATTCCGCGTCCTCCTGAAACCACTACTTCGGCTTCGGTAAGCGGAATTTTTCCCTGAACTTTATTGACAGATTGCGCTTTTAGGCGGTAGGAAGCATCGGATATGGATGCTGAAAAAGCTTCAACCGCTGCGTCATTCCCGCTTTCTTTGATGGCAAAGGTATTTGGTGTGATGGCCAGAATTTTCACCACAGAGGTCAAATTCACCTGGGCAAATGCTTTTCCTGAATATACGCCGCGTTTTACCTGAAAGCCGTTGTTGGTATCGGGTACGCTGATCACGCCACTGGCGATAGAAGCCTTTAACTGAACAGCCAGGGCAGGTGCGATGGATTTTCCGTTGTAGTTATTCGAAATCACGACCACACGTGCGCCACATTTTCCTGCGGCATCAGCAAGGGCCTCGGCCATGGCAGCCGGACGGTCTTCACTGAGTGTCATTTTCCAAACTTTATTGGCGCCAAATTTCCCTAAGGCAGCCAGATCGGCGTCGGTGGGAACCTGGGTGGAGGCGCACAAAACGTTTACCTCTACGCCTAATTTATCCGCCACTTCTTTTCCATAGCTTACAGCTTCGAAAACGGCTTTTTTGAATTTTCCTTCGGAGGACTCGGCAAATATGAGAATGCTCATTGGTTAAGGTCTTTTTTATGGATGAAATCAGATGATCTTGGCTTCCTGATGCAGCATTTGGATCAGGTCGCCGGCTTTTTCGGCATCGATAAGTTTTACCGCACCTTTGGCAGGTGGCAGCTCAAAAGAAAGCGATTGGCCCAGGGCCTGAACTCCGGAAGCTTCCACCACCTGAAGGGGTTTGGTCCTTGCTGCCATAATTCCGCGCATATTTGGGATACGGGGCTCAGTCAGGTCTTTTTGCGCACTGGCCACCAGGGGCAAATTGGCTTTAACCGTTTCTTTTCCTCCGTCAATATCGCGTATGGCCGTTACTTCTGTTCCTGCCACATCAAGTTGGGTCACTATATTAATAAAAGGAAGGTCTAAATGGGCAGCGATGAGTCCGCCAACCAGACCACCATTATAATCGATGGATTCACGCCCTGTAAGGATCAGGTCAAACCCTTGCGATCCGGCCCAATTCGCTATCTCCTGCGCTACCAGGGTGGCATCAACAGGTTCGGCATTGATGCGAATGGCATCATGGGCACCGATGGCCAATGCCTTACGTATGCTGGCCTCCGAATCGGCAAGGCCAACATGGATCACTGTTACCGTTCCTCCCTGGGCTTCGGTAAGCTCGAGGGCGCGGGTCAGCGATAATTCGTCGTAGGGATTGATAATGTATTGAACACCGGCAGTATTGAACTTGGTGTTATTGTCCGTAAAGGTTATTTTCGTCGTGGTGTCGGGCACAACGCTCATGCACACTAGGATCTTCATGTATAATCTTAACGTTTGTTAGGTTAAACGGGAGCGCGAAATTAAGAATTTAAACCCGAATAAAAAATGGCAAATACACGCCTGGAACAGGTAATGACCCTTTTAAAGGCGGAACCGGATGACGCTTTTTTGAACCATGCTTTAGCGATGGAATATATAGCAGCCGGCGAGGACAAGCGCGCGATCGTGGTCATGGAACACCTCTTAGAAGTGCATGGCGACCATACCGGCACCTATTACCACCTCGGTCATGCCTACCTGAGGATGGGCAACAAGGAAGCAGCCTTGATGGTATGGGAAAAAGGCATCATCACCTGCAAACTTCTCAAAAAACAACACCACCTCGNNCCTCGCCGAGTTGCAAAGTGCGTATAATGAGGTGATGTTTGGGGATGACTAGTGGAGGAAAGCCGCCAATTTTACAGGAAATATATTTAAATTTGTTGGGCATGGATTGTGCTCCTTGTTATCAATTAAAGGCACCGATCATTGTAAAGCGATGGAAGCAAATAGAGAAATTTTGAGGATTGACCACCGGAATAAAGTCTGTCATGCGGACCTTTATGCCATGGCATTTCTGGAAGACGGCAGCACCATTTTCTATATTCCAAGCCTCCGTATTTCAGCGTATGGGGATAATTTTGACGAAGCCAAGCAAATGGCTGAAGAGGTCGTAGATGATTTTTTCAAAAGTCTGCTGAATCTGGGAGAGAGTGAAGGCACCAAAAAACTCATTGAATTAGGCTGGAAAAGGTCTCCATTATTCAAAAAACGGATGGAAGCCCTGAGCACCACCACCTTTGAGGATATTAAGCGCGAATTCAATATCCCTGACGAAGTAAAAATCGAAGAAGTAGCACTGGAAGTTTAATGGGTGATCTTGGCGGACCGGTTTTGACAAAGTGTTGGGAATCCTACCTGGTCTTCAAAAAGTGCAGATTTGACAGACAACAAGGTACCCATCACCATTGGAAATGCCCGGATTGCTGGCGCACAGTAACCTTTTGGGGAAACAAAAAAGAGGTTCCCCGTTTCCATATTATTAATAACCTGAGAAATCTCGGTGTTTCTAATGGTGAGTTTAATAAATGGGTGAAGGAGAATTGTAAATAAGAATCGTTTCTGGATATTGGGAGTAATTAGTGTTTAAGAATCAAAAGACTCTGACTGGAATTTCCGGATTCAATTTTAACCGTGTACCATGCGGAAGGCAGGAAACTCAAATCGATCTCTACTTTATCGTTTTCCGTTTCTGTCCTGAACTCCTTCACTAAGCGTCCATCAATTCCATAGATCAATACATTCACTTTTGATTCCAGTGCAATCGCCGAATAAAAGGTAGTACTGGAATGGGTAGGGTTTGGGTAGGCGATGGAATTATTTTCATCAATCTCTTCAGAAAATCCTACTGTAGCGTCAATTCGGAATTTTCCGATAACATAGGATGGATTTACCGGCAAATGGTTTGTATTTCCGGGAATTGATGCATTCAACTGATCAATTGAACCAATAAAGTAAACAAATGGATAGTCGCCATAAAACCAGCTATTGTTAGTCAGTGAGCCTGAAGGTCCAATATCCTGAATCAAATTCGCCTGGTCATCGTAGAGTCCAAAATAAAAGTCAGCTTCACTTTTGGTCACATAAACTCCATCATTTGTGAAGTCGAAAGGAATCCGATATAAGCCATTGGAAAGGTAAAAATTGGAATCAGCGTTTAATACCTGAACTCCTGTGTGCATACCTTTATTCAAATAAGTGAATGTTCCGTCATCTGAAACCCGAATAAAATGATATTGATAGCTTAGATTCGGGAAATAGAGAGAAGTTCCGTCTGATCGGTAAAGAGTAAAATCCTCGGTGCTGAAAAATCCAATAATATTATTCGGGCTTTGTCCGGGCTGATGAGTCGTACCGAGAGGAGGCGATTGCGATGAAAAGGTTTCTATCAAATAATACTCCTTCAGATTATCATTGGAATCCAATACCAGCCAGGCATATTTTAATTTTTTAGGGTTATTAATGATGTGCTGTTGGTCGGCAATTTTTACCGTATCCAACTGTTCAATCGAAGATCCTACCAAGAGCAAATAGTCTCCATTTGGAAGGGGATTACATACATTATACTTCCACGGTATTACCTCGATCAGTTGGCCTTGCAGCGTATATTTAAACCGATATGTTCCGGATAAATATGTCTGCGCTTTTCCATAAATATCAACATGCTCGAAAGTGTCATTGCTTGATACACTGAATACAATTCGTTCTTCGTCGATCAGCAGAGTTTGAATAAAGAGGTTTTTATTATAGAGGGTTTGAAATCTGAAAAAATTTTGAAACTGCAGGTCCTTGTCAAGAATACTGAATGCCTTTACATTTTTTGAGTACCAGGGTATGACGTGGAAATGATTACGGTCGGGCGAAAGTATAAAAGTATCGATGCCCGAATGCGTATGTAAATAACCCTTATCCGGAGGCAGAGGGAGAAGCGTGGGATAAAAATACTTATTACCTGACAAATTTTCGTGGTATGCGTTTAAACGATTTCCCTGTTCATCATAAACCAGGATATTATGAATTAGGAGCGTGTCAGAACCATCTGATGCAAATAATTTTTGGTTATTAGATAGGCGAAAAATTACACGGTCATCTATCTTCTGTATTGATATGGATCCCTGAATCGGATCTGATGTGGAACTTACATACATGTCTGCCCATTCCAATTTTAATTTAGGATTATTTGCTTCTGTTGGAATAAAACAACTAATCTGATCCAAAGGGAATTGAACAATATTTTTCCCAAATACAAATACACTGTCGTTCAAGGTCGAGCACGATTCAAACGAAAAACCCATTCCTCCGAAATCCTGAACATTAAGTAAACAGTTCGTTTTGTTTGTAAGGTCAAGCAAAAAAACTTTGTTGTCAAAATGGAGAACCTTGGATTCACTTATAAACCGAATATTGGACAAGCGAACATTGTTGATGGTATCCCAGGAAGTTCCTTGATCATCCGAAAAGATCGTCATTTGTTTTCCGAACAAAGACTGGTTCATGCTTAACAAAATATTTCCGGTTTCACTTATGCATCCATACCCACTAAAAACAGGAACAGCGAGCGACTTAAATGTAGATCCGAAATCATTCGAAATTTCTATTCGGTCATTGAAGAGTAGTAAAACATGATTGCCATTTACAAAGTGAGAATACATGTTGTTATACGTTTTCGTGGTCCAGCTTTGCCCGCCATTAATTGATCTACTTATTCCGGAAGAAGAAATGCCAAGATGTTCATTTTGATTACGGAGATAGATATGTTCCCCCATAATACTACTGTTTCCGTAAATGGAGTCCCACGAACTGCCTCCGTCTTCACTCACCCAATACCATTCGGCCATGGGTGGACCAACCACGATCACATCATCATAGGCATCATACAATTTGAGATCATAATTACCATTGAATTGAATGAAGGTATCTTTTTCAAGGCTACGATTGTGGATCTGCAGTTCATTTGATCGTACAGCTAAATAGTAGGTATTTGTCGCACGCAGTGAAGGCGAAGGATATTTTGGGTTCCATACCTGTACCTGAGCATGAGAGTTTAGACCAAGTATAAATAAGGCAAAAGAGAAAAGGAAAGTAAGCAATTGCGGCTTCATCGTACAAAAATATACATATTATTGAAAGGCGAAAATTCAGGTACCGCTCATCAGAGTAGGACGACCCGGAATATGTACAAAAAAATATACGCATTGACTGTCCTTTGGAACGGAATTTGGCAAACTCTTAAAAAACACACCGCTATGAAAAAGCAAATCTTACCCCTCATGCTTGTTACTTCCCTGCTGGTACTGGGAAGTTGCTCCCAACGTCAGGTTACCCGTATTAACCCCGACGAACAAACCGACCTCAGTGGTCGCTGGAACGATACCGACAATAAGATCGTTGCGGATGACATGATCGATCAATCCATCGACAAAAACTGGCGCACGGAATTTGAAACACTGAAAAGCCGTAAAGCTGTTGTGATTGTAGGAAGGATCAAAAACAATACTTCGGAGCATATCGATCCGATAGCCATCGTCAAACAGATCGAATCGGCTTATGTAAACACCGGCAAAGTGCGTGTTGTAGCAACCGCTGACGAACGCAAAGAAGTACGCGACGAACGTGAAGACCAACAGATCTTTGCCAATGAAGAAACCCGCAAAGCCTGGGGCAAAGAAAAAGGCGCCGACTTTATGTTAATGGGCGTGCTTTATTCGGTTACCGACCAGTATGCCAAAGAAAAGGTGGTTTCTTACCAGATCGATTTTGAGTTGATCGATATCGAAACCAACGAAAAGGTATGGATGGGACAATCCAAGATCAAAAAGCATATTAAAAATTAATTCACCGTGAAGGCTCATCATACATATCGCTGGTTCAGAACAGGGATATGGATAGGGATGTTCGCCCTCGCATCGTGTTCACAGATCGCCTTAAAACAGGGAGAGATAAACGCCTCCCTTTACCAGGGTAACGTACAACAGGCTTATGATGTGCTGAATCAGGACATCGAAAAATGGAAAAAAGACCGCAACGCCTTATTGTACTACTGGAATAAAGGCACCCTGGCATGGATGCTCGGGAAATACCAGGAAAGTTCGGACTTGTTCCTTATCTCCGACTACTACCTGGAGGATATGTACCGCAATTACGCCAATACGGCTGCGTCATTGTTCATCAACGACAAGGTCAGGCAGTACAGCGGGGAAGATCATGAACGGGTCCTTTTCCATTATTACCAGATACTGAACTTCATGCAACTGGGCAAAACCGAATCGGCCCAGGTGCAGGCGCGTCGGCTCATGCTCGAATTGCAGCGCCTTGACGACCGCTATAAGGATGCGCCTAAACTATCCATAAAACGTTACCAGGAAGATGCCTTCGCCCATTTACTGATCGCCCTGGTCTTTGAATCGGCTGGCGACCTCGACAATTCTTATGTGTCGTATAAAAACGCCTACCGTATTTTTAAGGAAGATTATGCCGCTATCTATGGTGTTCAGATGCCGGCACAGTTTAAGCAGGATATCATGCGCATGGCCTGGCGTTTAGGGTTTTATGATGATCTGGAACGCTATGAAAAAGAATTCGGAATCAGCTACGACCGAAAACAAAGCACCAAGGGAGGGAATACCGTTTTCTTCTGGAATAACGGATTATCGCCTACCAAACAGGAAGTAAGCCTCAATTTTGCCGTGGTGCGGGGTACAGAGCCGGGATGGGTGGTATTTGTAAATACCGACTATGGCTTTGCTTTTCCCATGTATGTTGGAGAGGATAAAACCGCCAATGGCAGTTCGTTCAGCCAGATTGATGTGGTTCGGGCCACTTTTCCGAAATATTTTACCCGGGGAGCTTATTTTAACCGGGCTAAGGTTTTGTCGGGCGGACAGGAATACCCCATGGAGACAATCGAAGATGTGAGCGCGGTGGCCATCAAGGAGCTGGATGACCGTTTTCATGAAGAAATAGGCAAAACGCTGTTGCGCCTTGCCTTGAAAAAAGCGGCTGAATATGAACTGAGGAAAAACAATCCCGAAGCAGGGGCGGCATTGGGACTGATTAACTTTTTCACCGAGCAGGCCGATACCCGTTCCTGGGAATCACTGCCGCACCAGATCAGTTATACCCGCCTTTCCCTCGATCCGGGAACGCAAAATTTTATTTTACGCACCGAAACGGATTTGGTTATACAAGACCATCCTATTTCCCTTTATGTGCCGAAACAGGGAATGGTTTTCGGCGGATTTCATACCTTGCAGCCCGGTCAGGTTGTCCGTTAGTGTATGCAAAAATTTAAAGTAAAAAACCCCGCTTTCAGGGAGAATATCCGGGAGAAATTAATCCGCCAGCATTTTATGAAACACCTCGGTGTTGAGCTCACGCATATCGAAGCCGGTTATATTGAAGCAGAACTTGATTTTGAAAAGTCACTGCAGCAACAAAATGGCTTTTTACATGGAGGAGTGAGCGCCACCCTGTGTGATATCAGCGCAGGTTTTGCCGCCTACAGTTTGGTGGAAGTCGATGAGGGCGTGGTAACCGGCGACTTGCGGGTGTCGTACCTGAATCCCGGTGATGCACCAAAATACCTGGCCAAAGGCTGGGTGATCAAAACGGGGAAACTGCTGAATTTTTGCGAGAGCGAAGTTTGGGGACTTTATCCGGATAAAGAGGCTGTGCTGATCGCTAAATCGAGTTCGACCATGGTTACGGTTAAGATGAAGGCGATAGAAAATGACGGATGAGGATGGTCAACGGTCAACTGTCGACGGTCAACGGCTAGAACCTGCATAGCCAAAGCGTACAGCCTACAGCCAATAGTTTGTAGCCTAATTTATAATGCTTAGTTTACCGCTGACGAACTGATCTCCTGCTTCAATCCGGTAAACATAAAATCCGGATGGAAGGGAAGAGCTGTTCACGATTACCGTTTGTTTTCCGGCTTCGGCGTTTCCATCCATAAGGGTTTGTACCTTGTTACCGAGCAGGTCATAAAGTTCAACTGTAATATCCGTTGATAATTTAGTCGTGAAGGCGATGGTTACATTTTCAGTTGCTGTTGCCGGGTTAGGGTAAACCTGAACGCTGTTTCTTTCGATCGTCTCAAGGCCGGGCCGGATAGCGTATACTTTAAAACCTATATAGACATATTCGGTAAATCCATCCCAGGCATCTCCGGGAATAAACGCATTTGCCCAGGATTCGGTTGAGTCTGCTGCATATTTATTGAAAGTGCGTATGGAAAGACCGTGATTATAGCTATCCTCTTCCGTTTTGGCTGTATCGATTCCGACCAGGGGCTGGAAGTGGTTTAGTCTTTTACCTGGCACAGGATCATTCCACACAGGGTCGATAGTGTCGCCAGGTGAGTAGGAATATCCCGGAATATAGCGATAGGTAAGGGCTACAAGTCCACCCGGTTTGACTTGCAAATAATAGGGGAGATCCAGATTCAAAACCTTATACGAAGACCTACTTGTATCGTCTGCATCAATAAGGATTCTCCACGTCTGAGAAGCTTCCAGGCCTTTTCCGGATTGGCGATCGTAATTGACCCAGGCGGTTGATTCCGGATCAATGCCGGGCAGAATTCCGGTCTTCACCGCAGTATCACTATAAATTTGGAATTCCAGTGTGTCAACGGATCCCGGAACATGGTGCGTATACCGGTAAGCAATAGAAACAGAATCGATCTGATAATATTCACCTGGACTCAACATATCCGGATAATAGAAAGATGTTGGATCAAATACTTGTCCTATACTGTGCTTGTTCACCGAGCCTAAACGGTACCCGGAAATACTGTCGCCATAACGTTGTAGAACCAGCGAGTCAGGGAATAAGGTGTTATTATCATAAACAAGAACACGGATAAGACCGCCTTGATTTGCATCAGCAGCATCCATAAAGTTAAACCACTCATTAAGGACGCCTTTGCGGTAAAAAGGATTGCTTTGCGGAGAGTCGTAACTGGAAGCATTACTTCCCATGTACTTCGGGTCCAGATGCACAAGCGACTGAGCCATTGCCTCAAGGCTCATTAATCCTGTAAATAAGGCGAGTAGTATTCCTTTTTTCATACTTCTGCTTTTGGATAAGACGTAATTTTTGCACAATTCGGTCGGACAGGACAAAAAAAAAGGCCCCATAGGAGCCTTTTTTTATTCCTCGTTAAAGGAGAATTATTTTACGATGCTCAATTTACCGCTAAGGGTTTGGTCACCGGCTTTGATGGTGTAAACATAAATTCCGGCTGTAAGGGAAGATGTATTTACATTAGCCACTTGTTGTCCGGCTTCGGTTGAAGCATTCATAACTGTCTGAACTTTGTTTCCAAGAAGGTCATAAAGTTCTACACTTACCTGAGCAGAAACAGTTGTAGTGAAAGCAATGTTCACGATGTCGCTACCCATGCTTGGGTTAGGATAAACTTCAGTGGTGTTTTCGGAAATAGTTGGAACGGATACGTTAGGTGATGACAAATGAACACCAATGTATACGTATTCTGAGAAGTTATTCCAGGCATCACCGGGAACGAATTCTTCAGCCCAGGGATCAGTAGTGTTAGCAGCATATTTATTGAATGAACGAACCGTTAAACCGTGGTTATATGAATCCTCTTCGGTTTTTTGGTTGTCGGTACCAATTAAAGGCTGGAACTGGTTGAGTTTGTTTACAACAGGAGGGCTATCCCAGGTTTGATCAAGAGTATCACCGACATTGTAAGCATAACCGGGAAGAAAGCGGTAAGCAACAGCAAAAAGTCCGTTACGTCCGATACTTGCTACATTCGGAAGTGCTAAATTAACGGTGTTAAAATTAGCCCAGCTGGTGTCTGTTTCGTCAAGCAGAATTCTCCACTCCTGAGAAGCACCCCCACCTTTACCTGTTGCGCGGTCGTAAACGATCCAGGCAGTAGGTTCGATGATGTTTCCATTTGGGTCAACCAGATTACCAACTTTTACACCGGCATCCTGAAACACCTGGAATTCAAGTGTATCCACAGTTCCGGGGATATTATGAGAGTAACGGTATGCATAAGAAATAGAGTCGATCGTATACGGATTGTGTTCGGTAAGAAGATCAGTATAGTAGAAAGACGAAGGATCAAACATTTGTCCGACATTGTGACGGGCAACATAGCCTAATAAGGTACCACCTGCCCCGTCTCCATAGGATTGTTTTACGTTTGAATCCGGAAACATAGCGTTGTTGTTGTAAAATGTGAAGGCGATCGCTCCACCGGCGTTTGCATCCGCTGCGTCCATAAATGTAAACCAATCTGTTACCACTCTTTTGCCTTGCATTGGTGAGGCTGCTGGTGAAACATAAGGGGTTGGATTAGTGCCGATAAGGGAAGGATCCAGTTGTACGGGAGATTGAGCCATCGCTGCTGCTCCGGCTGCTCCTACAAGAACTGCGAGTAAAAGTCTCTTTTTCATTTGTTCTTTTTAAAAGTATAATTTTTACAAAAATAGGAATTTAAGGAGAAACAAGCGCTACAATATGAAATTGTTGGTGCTCTCCCTATTCAAAAGCATAGACAGACACAGGTGCAATAGGCTGCACGAAAAAAAATATTTATTCAATATCTCCTAAAAACGGACGAACAATGAGCTCTTCGATTACCGTTCCCGGAGAAAGCTGGTAAGCATGCCAAACGCTTTCGGCAACCTGGGCGGCATCAATAAAGCGACTTTCCGGCATTCCCGAACCACTCCATGAACTGGTATAGGTGGCACCCGGAAGTATGGCCGTTACAGCGATCCCGGCAGGTTTTAGCTCTTCACGGAGCACTTTTGTCATACCCAGCAGGGCAAATTTGCTGATGCAATAGCTGCCTCCATTCGGGTAGGCTTTGATACTGGCCGTTGAACAAAGACTGAACAAATGGGCATGGCTGCTTTCCATCATATACGGAATAAGGGCCCGGCTTAAATAATAGGCAGAAGCCAGATTGGTGGCCATGATCTGCTCAAAAACACCTTCCTCTTCGTCGCTGATCTGTCCGGGTAAAAATATTCCCGCATTGTTTACGAGAATATCAATGGTCTCGAATTCAAAAGCCACCTGTTCGGCAAACCATTGAATAGCCTCCTTATCCGACACATCGCATACAATGGCCAAAACTTTTTGTTCACTGCCTGTAGTCTCCAGTTCATTTTTAAATTGGATCAATTCTTTGTTGTTCCTGGCACAAAAGGCTACATCGAATCCTGCCTCAAAAAAACGGCGCACAATCGCTTTACCTATGCCCTTGCTTGCACCGCTTACCACAATATTCGGTCTTCTCATCGTTTCACTTCTCTTTTCGGCTGCCGAAGTTAGGAATTAAGACTTTATATTTACCGCCTGATTACTCATGCTACTATTTTATCACTTCGGACGTTATCTGGTTTTTTTAGCCAGCATGTTTTCCAAACCGGAAAAGTTTGGCATTTATACACGGCGCACTTTCAACGAGATGGTGAGTATAGGGATCAATTCCCTGCCTATCGTGGCCATTATTGCCTTGTTTTCGGGTGGGGTAAGTACCATACAGACCTCATACCAGTTGATTTCCAGTTGGATCTCCAAGACCATCATCGGCTCCATCGTAAGCGATACGGTGATACTGGAATTTGCTCCAACCATTACCTGTTTGGTTTTGGCGGGTAAAGTTGGTTCGAGCATTGCTTCTGAGATCGGTACCATGAAAGTCACCGAACAGATCGACGCATTGGAAGTTATGGGCATCAACAGCGCGGGTTACCTCGTGCTGCCTAAAATTATAGCCGGTGTTATCATGGTTCCTATGCTCATTATTATTGCCATGTTCTTAGGCATATGGGGAGGGTTGATGGCCGGACTTGCCACCGGAATCCTGCCCGGAGAATTATTCGTTGAAGGTGCCCGTTCCTCCTTTAAAGAATTCAATGTTATTTTTGCCTTGATCAAGGCTACCAGCTTTGGGTTTATTATTACCAGTATAGCCAGCTTTCAGGGTTATTTTACCGAAGGAGGTGCCCTTGAGGTTGGCCGTTCCTCCACCAATGCCGTTGTTTACAGCTCTGTAATGATACTCTGCGCGGATTACGTCATTGCTCAACTATTCCTCTGATCCATGATTGAAATAAAAGGTCTCAGTAAGTCATTCGGCGATAAAGACGTGTTGAAAAACATCAATGTCGCTTTTCATCCCGGCAGAGTTAATGTGGTGATCGGCGCCAGCGGAAGCGGGAAGTCGGTGCTGATGAAATGTATGGTCGGATTGATTCAGCCGGATGCAGGCAAAATATTGTATGAAGATATCGACTTCGTTGAGATCGACTACAAGGCAAAGAAGGCGGTACGAGAACAAATAGGTATGCTGTTCCAGGGTTCTGCACTCTTCGATTCGCTTACCGTGGAAGAAAACGTGGAATTCCCGATAAAGATGTTCAGCCACATGACAAAGGAAGAACGCCTCGACCGGGTAAATTTTTGCCTGCAACGGGTTCATCTGGAAAATGCCAATAAATTATTCCCTTCCGAACTTTCCGGGGGAATGAAAAAGCGGGTAGGGATCGCCCGGGCCATCGCCTTAAATCCCAAATACCTGTATTGCGACGAACCTAACTCCGGACTCGATCCGGTTACCGCCCGGGTTATCGACAGCCTGATCGAAGAGATCACGGATGAGTACGAGATCACGACCATTATCAATTCGCACGACATGAAAACCCTTTTTGATATTGGCGACAATGTGGCTTTTATCTACAAGGGGAATTTAGAATTTACGGGAAGTATTGATGATTTTCGAATTGACTCCAATCCGCTTATCGAAGAATTTTTGGCGGCTTCTTATTTCAAGCGTTAGCCGTTCGCCTCAGTTTTTTGAGTAAAAAGGGTGCTGTTACTGAGTCTTTTGATTTGCTAAGTTCTTCCGGCAATCCTTCAAACAACACCTGTCCGCCAAATTCACCACCCCCCGGACCCAGGTCGATGATCCAGTCGGCNNAAAGGAGGCTAGTTTGATCCTTTGCGCTTCGCCGCCGCTGAGGGTATTCGACGACTGGCCGAGGGTGATATAGCCCAGGCCAACATCTGCCAGGGGTTGTAATTTGTTATGGATGGGATTGACGCCTTCAAAAAATAACAGGGCATCATCAACCGTCATATCCAAAACATCGGCGATATTTTTGTCTTTATAGGTAACCTCCAGGACCTCTTCCATAAAGCGTTTACCGTGACACACTTCGCAGGGGAGGTGCAGGTCGGCCATAAACTGCATTTCTACAATGGTTTCACCTTCCCCCTTGCAATTGTCGCAACGGCCTCCATCCACATTAAAGGAAAAATGCTGGGGTTTAAATGCCCGGGTTTTGGATAGATGCTGGGAAGCGTACAGTTCGCGGATGGCGTCGTAGGCCTTGATATAGGTAACCGGATTGGAGCGGGAGGATTTCCCGATCGGGTTCTGGTCCACCATTTCTACACGTTCTATCCTTTTTAAGGCTCCGTCCAGACGATCGAAACTCCCCGTTTTGGTGCCCGTGTATTGACCCATATGTTTTTGCAAGGCCGGGTAAAGTACTGTTCTTATGAGGGATGTTTTTCCTGAACCACTCACCCCGGTAACGCAGGTCATTACTTGCAGCGGGATCCGAACACTTATATTCTTTAAGTTATTCTCGCGAACCCCGAAAAGGTCGATGCTTTCATTCCAGCTTCTGCGATGGGTAGGAACGGCGATGGATTCTCTTCCATCCAGATATTTACCCGTGAGGCTGTCGGAAGCCCGCATTTCCTCATGGTTGCCCTGAAAGATCAGTTCCCCGCCGAGGGTGCCTGCAAAAGGGCCGATATCCACGATCTCATCGGCTGCTTCCATCACTTCTTCATCATGTTCCACTACGATGAGTGTATTGCCCAGGTCGCGCAGTTCTTTGAGTACCCCGATGAGTTTGGCTGTGTCTTTAGGATGGAGTCCGATACTGGGCTCATCCAAAATATACATAGATCCCACCAGGCTGCTGCCCAGGTTGGTGGCCAGGTTGATCCGCTGCGATTCGCCACCCGAGAGGGTATTGCTCAGTCGGTTTAGCGTGAGGTAACCCAGGCCTACCTGAACCAAAAAATGCAGGCGGCTGCTTACTTCCTTTAAAGGACGGTTGGCGATCTGGTAGTCGTGTTCGCTGAGTTCGAGTTTATTGATGACTTCCAGTGCTTTTTCAACCGGCATCAATAAGAAATCCGACAGGCACAAAAGCGGCTTGTTTTTAGCGTCGGTGAGTTTCACGTAGTTGGCATCGGGGCGGAGGCGGGTGCCTTTGCAATCCGGACAAACCGTTTTTCCCCGGTATTTCGACAACATGACCCGGTATTGGATCTTGTAGGATTTTTCTTCCAGGTATTTAAAAAAGGCATGGATCCCTTTCAAGCCTTTGTTTCCCTGCCAAAGCAAATCTTTTTCTGCATCTGTGAGGTCGTAATAAGCGCGGTGTACCGGAAAATCGAACAAAACCGCTTTGCGGGCGAATTCCAGTTTATACTCCTGCATGGTCTCTCCCCGCCAGGGAGCGATGGCGCCTTCATAAACGGATAAGGATTTGTCGGGAACCACCAGGTCTTCATCGATACCTATTATAGAACCGAAACCTTCGCAACGCGGACAAGCACCAAACGGATTATTAAAGCTGAAGAGGTTTACTGAAGGTTCTTCAAACTGGATCCCGTCCATCTCAAACAAGTTGGAAAAGGGGAGGAGCTCTTCTTTTTCTTCGCGTATGATGAGGGCCGAGCAGGTGCCATGGCCTTCAAAAAAAGCCGTTTGGGCGGAGTCGGCAATGCGGGAGAGCAGTTCATCGTCTTCTTCCATAAGGATACGGTCGATGATGAGGCTGACATCTTTATTAGGTATGGATTTCAGTTTTTTGCCGAATTCTTCCATAAAGGCTTCAATACGCCAGGCAGTGTTATTATAGTAAAGACGGCTATATCCTTTTTGCAGGAGCAGGGGCAATTCTTTTTCCAGGGATTTACCTGCAGGCAGTGCGCAGAGCATATACACCGTGGCGCCCATGGCTTCTTTGATCAGTTCCTGCACCACGTCTTCAGGACCCTGGCGTTTTACCAGTTTGCCGCTTACAGGAGAAAAGGTTTTCCCTGCCTTGGCAAAAAGTAGTTTGAGGTAATCGTAAATTTCGGTAGAGGTGGCTACGGTGGAGCGGGGATTGCGCGTGTTCACCTTTTGTTCGATAGCGATGGCCGGGGCAATGCCGCGTATATAATCGACCTCGGGCTTGTTCATTTTGCCCATAAACTGACGCACATAGGCCGAGAGGCTTTCTACGTAACGACGTTGTCCTTCAGCATAGAGGGTATCGAATACCAGCGACGATTTTCCGGAACCCGATACTCCCGTTACTACGGTCATCTTATTTCTACGGAAAGCGATGTCGATATTCTTCAGATTGTGCATTCGAGCCCCTTTGATCAGAATGTACTGTTTACTGTCGTTAGGAAGGTCTTTTGCTTTATTCACGCTGATTTTCGAATGGAATTACAAATCTGATGCATTTTTTCCGAAAAAAAATTTAAAGCTCACTTGGAACTTTCAAATATTTATTTCGTACATTTATAAAAGATTTAGAAACTGTTCTAACTAAAAACTGATAAGCATATTCGAAAAACCTCTACCTGTCAAGATTATTAATTCGCACACACGAGTTCTAAAAGGAGGTTTGATATGAAGCTTACGCAAATTAGCGACAAGGAGTTGTTGCAGGCTTACGTTCACGGTAACGAAGCATGTCTGGAAATGCTGATTAAACGGCATAAGAGGAAGATTTTCACGTCTATTAACTTAATTGTTAATGATACCTATATCGCCGAGGATATCTTTCAGGAGACCTTTATCAAGGTGATTCAAACTTTACGCAGTGGCAAATACAAAGAGGAAGACAAGTTCGTTCCCTGGGTGATGCGCATTGCCAGGAATATGGCCATTGATTATTTCCGGAAGACCAAACGAGTGGTAATGATCACCGGAGAAGACGGGGAGGATATTTTTTCCAAGCTGGAGATTTGCGATACAAATCGCGAGGAGCAGATCATACTTGGTCAGATGCAAAAATCGGTTCGTACCCTCATTTTGGCGTTGCCTGAAGAGCAAAGGACTGTACTGATACTGCGGCAGTACGCCGATCTGAGTTTCAAGGAGATAGCGGATATTACCCACGTAAGTATCAATACAGCTTTAGGCCGTATGCGCTATGCGCTAAATAATTTGAGAAAAATGATACTGGAAAAGGAGCTACATTTGCAATAAGGAAAGTTTATATTCGTTAAGGATATAAACAGAACGAAATGCAATGAACCTTACCATCACAGAAACAGAAGTCCTAAGGTACATCTACGGTGATTGTACCCCCTCGGAAACACAGGCTATCCGGGAAGAACTTAAAAAAAATTTAGCCTTAAGAAGCTATCACGACAGGATGATGGAAACCAAAATGGAACTGGATAAGCTTGAGGTGGAGCCAAACGAAACCTCGGTGAATATTATCCTGGAATATTCTGCTTCCCATCACGACAGTCTCGAGCATCACTAAGATCTTTTCTTATTTTCGTGCGTGCTTAAAAAAGAACGTTACGCCAAATTTCTGGACTATCAGCTCACGCACCATCCCGAGGTGGAAACGGAATTGTTTTATTCCAATCCCTTTGAGTTGTTGGTGGCTGTTATCTTGTCGGCCCAGTGCACCGACAAGCGGGTCAATATGGTGACCCCGGCCATTTTTATGGATTTTCCCGATCCCGAGACCATGGCCGCGAGCAATTTTGATGCACTGTTTCCTTATATCCGCTCCATTTCTTATCCGAATAACAAAACCAAACACCTGCTTGGCATGGCCAAAATGCTGGTGGAGGACTTTGGTTCCGTGGTACCCGATACCGTAGAGAATCTCCAGAAGCTCCCCGGAGTAGGCCGAAAAACCGCGAATGTTATTGCCTCCGTTGTTTACAACCAGCCCACTATGGCTGTTGATACCCATGTTTTCAGGGTGTCGGCACGAATTGGCCTGACCACCAATGCCAAAAATCCTCTGGAAGCCGAAAAGCAGTTGGTGAAACATATTCCCGAGGCATTGATCCCCCGCGCCCATCATTGGTTGATTTTGCATGGACGTTATGTGTGCCTGGCAAGAAAGCCGAAATGTGAGAGTTGTGGATTGACGGAGATTTGTCGGTATTTCGCGGAGCGGGGCCTTCGGCCGGAGCGAGGGAGCGAGGGAGCGGGAGAGCAATTGAAATCCTGATCCCGAAGGGATCACATATTTATAGAAAAGGCACCTCCCCAATAAAAACCCAGCTCCGAAGGAGCGGGTCAGCTAAAGGAGTGAGTCGAGGTGAAGCCGAGGTAGGTTCACCCAATTCGGGTGAACCGGAGAACCACGCCGAAATATCGTGTAGCAGCGATAGTTTCGTTTTTAATAACGATTTAAATTTGAATGTATGCGCCTACTAAGCTGCCTATTCTGTCTGTTCACCTTGGCTGCCTATGGCCAAAACACAAAATATTATTCGGAAGGGAAAAGCAATCCCGAAGCCCTGCGTGGATTGATCAAAGAAAGAGGGTATCAGGCACTGTCTGAATTCGATACGGTTTCAATTGATCCTGTACTCATCTATGCAATCTATTTCAAAAACAATAAGATGGGGTTGTTGGATCATACAGGGAAAGAAATAACTCCTGCGATTTATCATGGTTTTCCCGGACTGCAAAAGACCTATGGAAGGATTCAGGATGGCTATCATAAACACGTGTCGGTGATAAGGGAAGGAAAATATGGAATGATAAACCTGCAGGGCAAAGAAATCGTGCCAGCGAAATTTTTATACATCTCCTATGTGCAGTCGGTGGATGAAAAGTCGGGCCGGTATGTGGATGACTATTATCTGGCTCAGACCTCGGATGAAGATAGGATCATTATAACTACGCTCGGGGAGATTGGCAAGATCCCGGAAGTGGAATATGATGAAGTCTATGATGATATAGTGGACATTGACGTGTATGAGAGGCTGGAAGATCCGTTGGAGCGAAGTGGTAAACCATACCCCGACTACGGACAGGTATGGCACAGCACCTACCATCCTTATATCGTATATAGAAACCCGGGTTTGGATAAATGCGGATTGATGAATGTGGAGACGGGAGATACCTTGATCCCCTTCATCTATGATCGCATGAGTGTAAATTATACCCACGATGTGCAATTGAATATTTGGGACAGCACGAGTGGGCAGGGAAGGAACAGACGAGTTATCAAACAACGCCAGGGAATGGCGGATATCAACGGAAGAATATTATTTGAACCCGTTTACCAGAGTGTATCTCGGTTCAATGATGTCTATCAGGTCGTGAACATGGAGGGCAAAATGGCTCTTTTTAGCAAAGGCCTTATTCCTTTGGGAGGATTTATTTATGGTCCAAAAATGGGAAGTGGCAATGGTACGTATATGGTGCTCCAAAAAGGAGAAAAATGGGGATTGGTGAATATGAAGGGAATGGCAGTAACTACTTTCGACTATGATGGATTTTCATTTCCGGAGGATCACGATCTGCCTGCCCGGATCATCATTGCCGAAAAGGATGGAAAGCTTGCCGTTATGGATTTTTCTACAGCAAAGGTTTTGACGCCCTTCACCTATACCCTGATCCTTCCCGAATGCAATGTGGAATCAGGGGGATATGGAGCTGTCCACGAAGCTTTTAACTTTATTTCCAACCGCAGGAACCGCTATTATTTTGTGGCCACAGGTAGCGTTAAGGATTCATGGACGCCCGGCAGTACCAAATATGGAATTATGGATACCAACTTCGTCGAACGTATCCCCTGTCAGTTCGACGGTATAATAAAATGTGAGGATCGTTCCCTCGTAATCGTAAAGAAAGATGATCTGTGGGGTATTTTGAATTTGAACACCAAAGATTTCCTGGTTCCTTTGTCTCTTACACGCCAACCCGAAGAAGTAAACTACCGGTATTTTCTCTATCCAAAAGAAGGAAAATACGGCATGATCGATTATTCTGGCAATGTGGTAATCCCCTTTATGGAAGAAAAGCCATTTAAACAGGAATACTATTATGCTGGCTTAACGCGTGTATATCGTTATGATGGATATGCAGCATTTTATGATGGAATGGGGAACAAGGTAGAGATTAGTGAATGAGATGCAAGGGCGGGTCCTGGGTTTAGGGTATTGGGTTCAGGCGGCAGGCTTTTGGGTGGACGTGATGTGTGGATTTGTCGGTATTTCGGGGAGCGGGACCTTCGGCTGGAGCGGGGGAGCGAGGGAGCGAGGGAGCGGGAGAGAGCAATTGAAATGCTGATCCCGAAGGGATCACATATTTATAGAAAAGGCACCTCCCCAATGAAAACCCAGCTCCGAAGGAGCGGGTCAGCTAAAGGAGTGAGTCGAGGTGAAACTGATGTAGGTTCACCCAATTCGGGTGAACCGGAGAACAACGCCGAAATATCGTGTAGCAGCGATAGTTTCGTTTTTGATAACAATCTAAAATTGGATTTATGCGCCTATTAAGCTGCCTATTCTGTTTGTTCACCTTGGCTGCCTATGGCCAAAACACAAACTATTATTCGGAAGGGAAAAGCGACCCCGAAGCCCTGCGGGGATTGATCAAGGAAAGAGGGTATCAGGCACTGTCTGAATTTGATACAGTATCCATAGATCCGGTACTTATCTATGCCATTTATTTCAAAAACAACAAAATGGGGTTGTTGGATCATACAGGGAAAGAAATTACCCCGGCTGTTTATGACCGAATTCCTGGTTTGGATAAATCGAGGTACGAGAACCAGAATATTTATCACAAATTTTGGACGGTTGTAAAAAACAAGCGATTTGGATTAATCGATAGAGCGGGTAAAATCGTATTTGACACCAAATACAGGAACATTGTTTATGTTAAGACAATGAGTGGGAAGAGATTCGTGGATCGGTTCTATGAAGCATGGGACGATGATGGCAGAATAGAGATTATCAACACTTCAGGGATAATAGAGAAGGTTGTACAGAACGTGGGAGTTTTCGATGAGCCAGAGGAAGTATATCCTATGGAAAATTATAATTACAATGAATACCCTGTATATGAGATGGAGAATTCGAAACAAACAGGCAAATACGGTCAGCTTTGGCAACGCAATTTTCCTCCGTATTTCGTATTTAAAAATATAAAACTTAAAAAATTCGGCCTGATGAATGTGGCGACAGGCGATACCCTGATTCCATTTATCTATGATTGGATTGGAATAAATAAGTATTTTGATGTGCAACTGATGGTCATGGACAGTGCGAGATTCAATGCCGGATATTATACCCGCAAAGAACTCCATGGACTGGCGGACACGAACGGGAACATACTTTTCGAACCTGTTTATAAAAAGATTGATCGAATCGATCGTGTTTTTCAGGTTGTTAATCACCAGGACAATATGGCGCTGTATAGTCTCGATGGAAAAGCCCTGAGTGCATTTATTTATGGTCCTCAAATGCATGGCAGAAATGGCGATTATATGGTGCTAAGAAAAGGATTAAGATGGGGACTGGTAACCATGCAGGGAAAGGCTGTTACTCCTTTTGACTATGATGGTTTTTCATTTATCAGCGTTTTTGATTCACCAACCCCGATCATCATTGTAGGGAGAGAATGGAAAGAGGCTATTATGGACCATTCCGGAAAACTTTTGTGTCCGTTTACCTATTCCAGGATTATCCCGGAAGTAAATGTCCAAGCCGGTGGATCAGGAACGATTAAGCTGGAAACTTACTTCATAGCCAGGAGGCCGAACCAGTATTATTTTATCGCGTCAGGAATTCATGATGTCAAAAATAGCCTGCGATACGGGATTATGGACACGAATTACAATGAGCTCGTTCCCTGTCAGTATTCTCACATGATCAAGTGTAATAATCCCTCTTTTGCTATTGTACGAAAGGATAGTTTATGGGGAATATTGAATATTGAAAGNNGGGAAATACCGTGTACTCAACGAAGGAGGAAAAATAGTGGTCCCCTTTATAGAGGAAAAGGAATTTAATATTGAACTTACTTTCAACGGATTAGCCAAAGTCACCCGCCATGACGGGTATACCGTTTATTACGATTTTCTTGGGAATAGGGTGTTAGTTGGTGAATGAGGNNGTGATGTGTGGATTTGTCGGTATTTCGGGGAGCGGGGCCTTCGGCTGGAGCGGGGACCTTCGGCCGGAGCGGGGGAGCGAGGGAGCGGGAGTAGGAGATTGACAGAATGTAGAACCACAGGGTACCCACGCCGAATTATCTTGTTGCTATTAATAGAGAAACGGGATTCTGGTATACAAATTATTCAAACCTCCTATAATTCTTCCCCCAGTACTTTTCAATAAACGTCCATTTGTCTTCGGATTTTTTGATGTGGTCCGTATAGGACAAGGTGGCAATTTTTGTTTTTGCTTCGCTGTTCGGACTGTCAAACTTGAATATCTCAATTATTAAGTCACAGCCCTGGCCATCAATATAACCCAAATCGACTAATCGATAGTTTTCTATTTTACTCAAATGGCTTTCCCAATTCTCATCAGAACAGCCAACGCTGTTATAGGAAAAATAACAGGATGTGCCTTTTATTTTTTTAATGTCGAGATAGCAGTACTCAATTTTTCGGAACGTGTTCGATTCAGGGTCAAACAGATAAGAGTCGCATTGATTTGGAGTATTGCTGAAGATAAAAACCCGTAGATCCATAAATCCATTTTGATCGATATCCAATACTTCTGCCTGATGATAGAAGTCTTCAGCTTTTATGATGGTGTCACCTCCGGGATGCAGTAAACAATAAAAGTGCTCGTCTTTTGTTTGTTTCATAAAAGGAAGCTCATTTAGGATAGCCGTATCAGTATGGATTTGTGAGATTTCGTCACCAGATTGAATTTCGTCAGTGGTTAAATCTTTATCCGTATAAATTTTCTTTAGTATGTAGGAAGTAATCGCTTCATACCCCGGATATTCAAACACATCAATTTTTCCAAGTGCATAAACCGCAGCCAAAGGACCCAAAACCGGCGAATGATAAATAGAGACCAATCCATCTATAGGTCCACACTCTTCTACATACTCCCGAATGACGATTTCCCCTTTTTCTGTTTGTACAGTATCCGGTACGGCGAGCATTACAAGGCAACTTTCTTCAAGATCCTGTAAAGGTGTATCCAAATCGGAATTCCAATACATCATGTAATTAATCTGAATTACTTCATCCTCTTCAATTTTTTTTCTGGGGGTAATAATCTCTTCCCAGCCCGTTTTCGTCTCAGTTAAATGGTAATAAGAAGGAAGTGTATCGGTAATGGTTTTGTTGACCAGTTTATAAATTTTTATCGGACGACCTGAATTCTCTTGGCAAGAAAACAAAATCGCAAAGGCATAAAAAAGGATGGCAACGTTTAGGAATTTCATTTATTACGTTTTGGGCAATGTAGTCTGGATCAATGAGGCTCGATCTGTTGATTTTTTATGACGGCCCGCACCTGAATATTCACATAGGTCCCATTTACCTTACGAGGTTCAATTTTTTTATCCTCAAAAAACGCATCGATTTGACGCACTAACTCCGGTTCAATGGGTCTGAATAGTAGAGTATCGCATTTGATCACTCCATGTCGGGAAATGATAAGATTGACCACCACCTTTTTTTCGAGTTTCAGGGTACTAGTGCAAGAATCCAACAACAATTGGAGATCGATTCCGTCATGGTTTATGAATATAGTAGGCCAAACGGAATTATCCATTCTAACTACGGTAGTATCATAGATGAGGGTGCTGTCAAAAGTTGGATATGGTTTATCTTTAGCGAGGCTTCTGGATCCGGAGCACGGCAACAGATAGTTTTTTCCCTTCCTGGTATCCGTGATAATAAAAAGAAGCCAGACCGATCCGAGTTTGAGTTCAATTGCGCAGGAAGTCGTTTGGCTCATTCCATGTAGATATAGCTCAAGTGTCTCTGTTCCCTTGTGACTAGTGATGCCTTTCAATTTTACTTTCCAATCTCCGTCTTTATCAACATAATACGAATGAATGCGAGAAGTCTGGACAATTTGTGATTTGATAAAATTATAATTGTCAGATTCAGGATTGCAGTCACACGCCGCACTTCGATAATGACTGAAAATAAGAATCATTGACAGGCCAAGTAGCTTCTTCATACAATGTCAAATTAAACGAATTAGAAACTTGTTAATTGCAATTACTAGAAAAGGAGATGCCAAAACTGATATTGTTTTCATCCCACATACCAAGGGTTAAATGGTCGCATGAAATTGGATCATAACCTGTTATGCCTTCAAAAACCCATTTCGTTCCAAATGTTCGATACTTTATTTTTATAACTGCATTCTGTCGTCCTGGTAATCTGCATGAAACTACGCAGTTTTCTAAATCCGACCATTCTATATCGATAATGATAATGGCTAACATATAATTGGAGTCCAAAAGAATCGAATCTCCTATATTCAAAAGGGTAGGTGATTTTATTGGCTTTGCAGGAACGATGATGGTTTTTTTACTGGATTGGATATCCGGAAATAACACCCACACAGAATCATACGTGTCATTTTGGCCTGTATTTTTGATTTTGTAGGGAGCCTGGTATTGAGCGGTGCTATACATATGGGATAGCACAAATACTATTGAAATGACAATCTTAAGTCTTGTATGGTTTGAGAACATTAAGCTATTACCAGAGATTGTTTTACTGCCCGGGTCAGAGGTTTTTCTTTTTATGATCATGGAGCGCATGGTTGTTAATGTTGTTTAAAGATACAAAATCTTCGGACTGGGGTGGTCAGGGGGGCGGTCTTTCTATTAACATGGCGCTCCTAACGGAGCTAAGAGGGTGTTCAAACGGTCAGAGGAGAAGTTCCCCCGGGGGGGCACCAATTTCTTTAGTTAAAAGCCACCTTAATGATTCTCTTTCCGCTTGATTATCAGACCTGTTTTCTCACTGATCGTATCGAGAATAGGATTTATACCGATCAGGCTTTCGTGCATCGAACTTTTGGAATCGGCACAGGTGATGATATAAGAACTGGTCAGTACTTTGTAACGAACACTTTCTATTTCATGCCAAGTTGTGAATGTGGATTTGTTCCTTAGTGAGTTAATTAGGATACCATCGCTTAGGATTTCAACCCGATGATTCCTTTGTAAGAGAGCAGAAGAAATGCTGCCATAGACCAAAAACGTTCCGAATATGCCATAAATGATGCGAAATGAAAACATCCAATTTTCCTCATCGGCGAATGAATATAGGATATAAAGCGGACCAGCTACTCCCAGAATAATAGAAACGAAGAGGTAGTATTTAGGTATTCGTACAATTTGATTTCCATTTTTCGTCTTCGGTTTTTTAGAAGAGAATTTCCTTTGAAGCAGAAGTGTTACTCCAATGCTTACTATTCCAACAAGTGCATATCTGATGTATTCAATCATAAGCTGAGGAAATAGAAATTTTCAATTCAATAGTTATCCCTGTTAATCTACTCTTTTAATAATCCCCTCATCCGATATCCGGTATTTTTTATTTATGACACTTAGCGAATCGGTCCCCGGTATTTCATCGGATTCATCTTCGTTTAGTTTTCGGGTGATCGTGCTGTCGGTAAAATGGATATTACGTTCCGAGTCAATAATAACATGATTGGAAGTATAAATCCCCATATCTCCAACCACCGTTTCATATAAGAGATGTGAATGTATGAGTTTGCCCTGTTTATCGAATGTGAAGAGGATAGGGGTTGCCTGATCATCGGCCCGATATCCGATCAGGGTTGTAAAATTTGAATGGAAGGGAATTTTTCCATAAAGAAATAAGGGATAATCGGGACTTA
Organism: Bacteroidota bacterium; assembly: GCA_003531115.1. Classification (GTDB taxonomy): domain Bacteria; phylum Bacteroidota; class Bacteroidia; order UBA8524; family UBA8524; genus UBA8524. The sequence continues at coordinate 29,366 of DQHT01000095.1, forward strand.
ATTTCTTCAACAAAACGGTATCTTGAAATTCCACAGTTTGATAGTGGTTTGCTCTGTTGGAGTTAAAGGTTAGCGGGGTTTCGATCGAAACAAGTTTATCAAATGCTGAATTAGAATCTGGGACGGACTTTGCTTTGGGTTCTTTGCATCCAACTCCAAAAGTAAACGTCAAAATAAGCAGGAGAAATTTCATTCAGTTGTTGGTTTATGGATAAAAGTTTTTTGTTCATTGCTGCAGTGATCTATCCCGGAAACTTCAATACTTCCGGAATTTGAGTCGAATTTAATTTCTGTTGCTGCCAGACTAAAGTTGTTGACGGCGAAGGAGCCATTTTTCATGATGCTCACTATTGTAAAATGATTATGACATGACGGATATTGATAACCATTCAGAATAATCGAAGTACAATTTACCGGACCGTCCAATACGGTAATCCGGGTGCTCTTGTATAAAAGAGGGACAGAAATGGAGATAGAAGTATCCCGAAAATAACCATTCACATTTTTAAGGGTCAACACGTTCCCATTTCCAAATTTGACGGTTATCTCTGAAAAATCCTCCGGGTCACCTTCAAGATCTTTTAAGTTTATAATAAAGATAGAATCCAATTTCTCGTCACCATCCAGGTCAACTGCAAACTGTTCTTTTATCAATTTGGTGACCGTGTCGATCTTTTTATAGCTGCTGTAATCCCCATAAACTGAATTTTGAGAAAAGGCTGAGGTGCTAATTATAAGGAAGAATAGTAATGAAAAGGGTTGCATCATTTATTCCCTCAATTTCCTGATAATTTTTTTAGCATCGACATATTCACCAGTCTTGCCCTTTTTCATAGCATTGACCATGGCGATGTCTTCAATAGCCTCCTCCGAAAGAAACGCAGCCTCGATGCCCAATTTCTTGGCCAATTTTAAAAGAAGATTTAAACTGTCTTTTGATTCGCTTTTAAGGATGATGGATTCCATACTGTTAAACTCAATCCAAAGATACAAAATTTGCCAAATTGAATCCCCACTGCTATTCGATTCCAATGGTAACAATATCCCCCATCAATCCCAAATGATCTGAACCTGCGATCTCAAATCGAAGTTGGTTCTCACAGGGTATTCCTTTCGGAACAAGGATATAATCGATCTTAGCGAGATAGGGCGATCGTTTATAAGGTTTCCATGTTGGAGCCACAAAATTATATGGGCTATAATGATCAAGCAATCCGGCCTTCCTGAATTGAACAAGTGAGTTTTGAAAGGGCAGGGTATTGAGGTCGCCTGCTATAAGTACGCGGTCGCCCGACTTTCCAATTCCAATATCCTGGTTCAGCTTTCCATCCGCGATCCAGCTAACGATCGTATCAAGATAGTCATCGGTGGTACCCGCACAGGCTGTAACAGGTGGAGGAGCATGCAAAGCGAATAAACAAAAGGGCGTATCCTTAATTTTAAAGCGGAACTGGCCGATCGGCAAAGCACAAGGTGTAATAATAGGGGAATTAATGAGCAGGCCTTCTCCACCCAGTTTACTCAGAATACATAATCCATGTACAGCCTTACCGGGATGGTTAAGAATGACAGAATATCCGACGCTGTTGAATTTCCTGAGGTCTAAATTATCGCCATTCCATTCAATGACTACTAGGATATCCGACTCTGATCGGATCAACCTATCTTGTGTCTCTTGGCTTAAAACATTACCAGCAGCAACATTCATGGTAATTATGCGAAGGCTATCCTTCGGTTTGGAGGCCGGAAGGTTTTGAATGCTGAGTTGCCCCCAAAAAATGATGCAGGCTATCAGGAGGATACCCAAAAGCAATGTTCTAAATATAATCTTGACTGATTTCCGGAGCTTCATTGATAAATGGCATGAAAGGTCCACCATGTAGGTTCACCCTAATTGGGTGAACCTACATGGTGGACTATTTTGGAAATTATCAAAACTTGCAATTTTTACAAGTTTTGATAATTTTAACTAATTCTGCTTCAAGTACCCTGACTATCCGCTTCTCCTCGTTTTATCCATTTATGGTAGACCAGAATCAATAGCGAAAAAAGAACCCAATAGTAAATGGAAAGCACAAAAAAGAATGTCTCCATGTATCATTTTTGGGGTACCGCATTTTCAAATTCTTCCACACCCCCAACAACAGGCAAAATAATCCTCGTCGCATTCAAATCAATGATCAGTTCCGTTCCGGGGTCGGGCCACAGAGTAAATTCCGGGTCGCTGGAGAAGATCATTAGGCCGATCTTTTGCCCTTTACGGATTACCTGATCATCGGGCATCAGGTCAAAGGATACCTCATGAAATTCGCCCGGTTTGAGCGGTTCTCCCTGGGTAAGCGATCGATAATTTTGCGGGTCGGCCCAGGCCCGGTTGATGATATTGTCATAGACTTTGGTTTCCTTTTCCTCTTCCCAGGGCAGGGAAACGAGCCATACAGAGAGGTTTGCTGCCGGCGCACTGCTTGACAGCCGGATCGTAACTCTGGGAATCCCCGAAATGCGTATATCCTGTTCCAATACAGGGGTCACAAAAAGCAAGCGGTGTTTTGAATTAATCGTGTCAAGTAAATTTTGACCTTTGATGCCGCAATCATCAATCAACGTATCGCCTGGCTGGAGTTCCGGTTGGATAAGACTCAGTGTTCCGGAATTGTTTTCTCCGGCTCGAAGAAAAAAGGTGACATCGGAGGCACCGGAATCCGGATAAGCACCATATGGCGTTGGAAAATAGCTGTACTCTCGGGTTATCCGAACGGGGGCATCGTTTTCAACCCCGTTTTCAATACCGTGAAGATAACGGGTAAACCATCTGTTCATCATCGAAAAGGGCGGATCTCCTCCATGGTCATCCTGATGATAATAGAGTTGTACCGGTAAGCCTTTCTCCTTTGCAGCTTTATAAAAACGATAACTTTGCTCGGACATCACATTCCAGTCATTAAACCCATGCGCCATTAACATAGCGGCTTTCATGCTGTCAATCTGAAGCAGGTAATCCCGGCTGGCCCAAAAGGCGTTGTAATCACCGGTAATTCTGTCCTGGTGTTTGAGCAAAATACTGTCACGGATATTCCTGTTATTTTTCTTCCTTTTTGACTTATCACCCGTATTGATCAGATCATAAAGCACATCCATATCCTCTCCTAAATACCCATCCGGCGATCTGACCAAACCATTTGAACGGTAATAATGGTACCAGGAAGTAACAGGCGCAACCGGAATAATGGCCTCCAGTCCTTCGACTCCGGTGGTAGCGGCAGCGATACAAAGTGTACCGTCATAGGATGTTCCGGTCATTCCGACTTTTCCGTTACACCAGTATGCCGACACTTCTTCCTTTCCGTCCCGGGTTTTAAAACCTTTTGCCCTGCCACAGAGCCAGTCAATCACTGCTTTGGGAGCCAGGGATTCGTTTTCACCTCCAATTGTAGGTGCCCCATCGGATAAACCGGTGCCAGGAGATGAGGAATATACCATGATATAGCCTCTCGGAACCCATTGTCGGTCGTAGATCATGGATAAAAAAGGCCTTCCGTCCCGCGTTCCGAGTTTGGTATGCCTGTGAGGTTTTGGCTTTTCTCCCAATTCATGTTTTACGTTCCAGAAATTCTTTTTGGTGGAGAGTCCCATTAAGGCCCATAATTTTAAGCCATTATACGGGCTCGACATATAAATCACCGGCAATTTGAGGCTACCCGAGTCGGTTTGACCTGGCCGTGTCACATAAACATGCATCCTGTCGGGTTTGCCATCGTTGTCGGAGTCAAAATTGGTTTCTACCCAAAGTTCTTCTTTGATCCATAAATCCTTATCGCTGAATTCGGGTACAACCTGGGCTTCTCCATTTATAAAAACCGCTACCGGCCCGTTATGGGTGCCGGTATCCGCTTGTTGGGCGGATACAGGGGTGAGGCAGACAAGGAAAAGGCTGGGATAGATGTATTGGCTAAATGCTGATTTCATTTAATGGAGTTGTTTGTTGCGACTTTTATCGGGCTTGTTATTCAATGTCCTTTACCAGGTCTGTTTTAATTGTAGCCTCATCAAATAGCGACATAGCTCTCCAATCCACAAGATAAAGGTTTTCATTCGCCAATAATTTGGAAAGTTGGTCTGCTGCGGATTTTAAGCTTTCTTCACTGTCGGCGGAATAAATGCAAAATGCTTTTACAGTAGTATTTTCAAGCAGTCCGTAATAGTTTATGCCGTTTACAGAAAAATAAAAGCCGCCCTTAACCTGACCGGAATTATTCTCCAGCCCCAGTCCTTTTGTTTTTATTGATTGGTTTGTCAGGTAGGAGGTAAGTTTCGAAAAGTCGATCGACAGTGGCTGGGGAATTAAATCTCTTAGCGCAACTTTCCTGAAAGCAGTATATGTTTCGCTTTTGTGGGTATGATTGGCATGAATGTCGCTGATTTTCGCCAATTCTTTATCGATGGCGTTTTTCTGGTCCTTTGAAACAAACTCGATTTGTCGCCATTCATCTTCGTGAAAAAAAACACAGCTATCTGTTTTGTCGGTGAACCGGGGTAGCCCACTTTCAAGTGTTGGTGTGGTAAAGAGAATGTTGTCAAGATCGACGGTTTCCTGAGTTGTTGACTGGCTTTCCGTTTTGCTGTCGCTACAGCCAAAAAGCCCGGACAGTAAACTGATAATTCCCAATGCGAATATTTTTTGTTTCATGTTGTTTGTCTAATAAGCCGTCAGGACAATTTTAAAGGTCCCTATCAGATACTGTCTGGAATCAGTGAGTCTTTGTTTTTTTCAATTTGTCTCGCTTGTAAATTAGCGTTTTTATCAGCTTGCCTGACTCATCATATTCTTTCCATTCCCCGTCTTTTAATCCATCCTTCCAATGAAGCTCTGACCTTATTTTTCCGCTTTCGAAATACTCTTTTTTGGTCACCTGACCCTGGTAGTTTATATAATCCGTAAAGTCAATTTCTTCTTCTAAGTTTCCATTTTGATAATAGTATTTCCAAATTCCGGTTGGCGGACAATCATCAGGATTGTCGCTTGTTGTTCGTGGCAAATCACTTTCTAATTGTCCGGATGGATAATATCCCTTTAGTTTATAAAGTACCATTGGGTAAAATTTTAAAGCAAAACTGTCAAGAAGGTTTTGTGGTAGGGAAGTATCCTTACAATTCATTGAATACATTCTATTGTGGTCAATGAAAGGAAAATCATAAGCCAATTTTAAAGTATCATTAACCACCTGATGAAGGATAAGTCGTTTAGTCGAATCCATGGTGGTCCAATGACCTTTTGCTACTTGAAAAACCACAGGCCCATCTGACGTTAATCCATAGTTCGTCATGATAAAGCTTGAGTCTGCATTGAGCGTTAATTCTAAACCACTTCCCCAGGTATACTTCAGAATGGTGCTGTATTCACCGATGATATTTCTTTGTCCATATGCAAACCTGGTCAGAGAAAGAATAATGGTCAGGAGCGTAAGCTGTTTCATATAGGATGTAGAAAGTTTCGCTTCCCAAACTTAAATCAAATTGGTTAAAAGAAAACATAGAACCGAAGCCCGATCGTTTAGTCATTTTGGCTACTCAGTGACCGGACCTTGGTTCTACAACTTAATATGATTCCGCTAACCCACTGAAAACTGAAAACTGAACACTGAAAACCATGTTGTTGAAGGGAGGATCCAATACCCACAATCAACAGAACATTCATTGCAACTGCTGTATTTTCTCATTTACTTTGTCCATAAAAGCGTGGTATTTTGAAGGAACATTCCCTTTCATCTGGTCAAATAACCAAAATTTCCGTACGCCGTTTGCGTTATACTCGATATACAATCCACCCCCATCTGCAGCGTCGGGAGATCCGAATACCGTTTTTGTCTCGTTAAGCAAGTCTGGAGGAAAAAGGCTGGTCAGTTCTTTGGTGGCGTTAAACTTTTGTTCTGAGAGTTGAATATAGTGTCCGTTGTAAAAGTCCTTTGAATTTGGATAAAGGTCATTCGTGTCCTCAAGCAGTTTGTCTTCCTTCAGTTTGAAAATTTCAATGCACCCTTCTCCCATACATTCTCCATAAAAGTGTCCAAAAACGATATAGTCCGGATTTGACGGTTTCGGAGCGTCTTTTTTGCAAGCTGTCAATAGCAAAACCATCAGACTGGCGGTGATAATAGTTTTTAGAGACATATTTTTATTTTTTAGTCAATGAGGCAAATTCAATATGCCTTACCTGCTTTTCAATATCAGGTCTCCATTTATCCTGATTTGACATTGTATTGCATAATTTTTCGTGAAAATAGATCTGATACCAAATCTTCTTGTGAAACTCCCCTACGTTTTTGAACACTTTTTCGGAATGTATCATGAGTTTTAAAATAAACTCCTCACTGGGTTCCCTGTGACTATTGATAACCTGGCTTAAGAAAATAGGCGTCACATTGATGTCCTTTGCAAATTCAATTCGCCTTAAATAGAGGGCATCAACGTACATTTCCAGAAAATGGGCAAAATGATTTTGTTTATCATATACCGGCTCTTTCAGATAATTTTCCATTTTCAATTTCAATTGCAAGAGTTTCGCCCGAAGTATTTCTTCTCGTGGTAAATTTTTCATCCTTTCCAAACGGGCTTGCATCAGAGCGAAAGAATCCAGTTCTCTTTCTTTCTTTGTTTTATATCTGGAGTCAACTCCATATTCGGAATGAACCTGGGTACTTTTTTTATTCTTAGTCATGGTCATACTTATTGATCAGGTTTATTATTTCCGGAACTTCTAAGCTCAAGGTCATTCCTGTAATATTCATGTCGTACTTTTTCATATAATGCTGAACTATCGAACTTTTAGGTCTAAGTGAAACACAAGCCAGAGCTCCAAATTCAACTACCGCAATCTTGGCAACGAAGGCAATTAAATTTCCGGCAATATTTTCGAAAACTTTCCCTTTTCCACTATTCTCTTTTGATACGCTAAGTAGCCTGATGTGAATCCTCCATTCAGAGGGAATTCGTTCTATGGAAACTAATCCTAATATATCTTGCTGCCCTTTCATGACTAATTTGTAAACCTCCGCCTTTCTTTCTTCTTTCCAGTCAAAAAAATATCTGGCTTTAGACAATGATTTATAGTCGGTGTTTTCGACAGGTAAAATTTCTATTTGGTAAATATTCCCTGTTAATCGTTCAACTACGGTCACAACTCAAATATATTGAAAAGTATCCGAAATAAGGAATGTTATGAATCAATGTTTCTGATTTACGGAAAGAATATTTTACCAATTTCCGAAATTCGTTTGGCTACTCAGAGACCGGACCCGCTCCTTCGCTTCGCCCGCCGAAGCTCGTGCACACTTTCATGGGCTAACTATCATACCCGCGAGCGCAGGCGGGCTCACTTCGATACGCCGCAGGGTGTGTCATTCCATCCAAAATTCGTTTGGCTACTCAGTGACCGGACCCGCTCGTTCGCTCCCCCGCTCCAGCCGAAGGCTCGCTCCCCACTTAGGGTATAACAACCTGCTCCCCGTAAAACTTCGGCTCTGTATTCAATACGTAAAGGTCAAGTACACACTTCACCCTGGCTATATACTCCCGCAACATCGTTTTTCTACCAAAGGAACTGCCCACATTTTCCGCATCGGCACCGTAAAGGTAGAGTCCTTCCTTGTTCGCTATAAATATAGCCCGTTCATTATGGAATTCCTGGGAAACGACGATGGCCGAGTCTTGTCCGAATATGGCTTTCAGACGGATCACCGAATCAAAGGTGCGGAAACCGGCATAGTCCAGAAACAAAACAGAATCGGGAATACCCCCTGCGATCAATGCTTGCCGCATGGCTTCGGGTTCATCGTAGCCTTCCACATGGTTGTCGCCGCTCAGCACAAATTGTTTCACCTTCCCGGAGGTATAGAGGGCAATGGCCATATTGATGCGGTGGGTGAAATAGGGGTTGGCTGTCCCGCTTTTCAGGGTGGGGATGGTGCCTAAAACCAGGGCGGTTTTAATAGTTGGGATGGAATCGATTGCAGTATGGTGCAGCGCTTTGGTGCTGGTTTTCACCCAATTATGTGAAACTATAACCACTACAGCCATCGATAGTCCAAGCCAGAATGTCCATCGGAGAAACTTTTTCATCAGGGGAATATAGTTTTTCCCGCCTTCACTAGCGTTACGGCGGGTAAAAGTGTTCAGTTTTCAGTGTTCAGTGAGATTAAAGTTATACTGAAGCCGCTTCTTCAAATCGACCAACCTTTCGCTCCCCCGCTCCCTCGCTCTGACCGCAGGTCCCGCTCCCCGCTCACTTCGATACGCCGTGGGGTTTGTCCTTCAATCAGAAATACGTTTGGCTACTCAGTGACCGGACCCGCTCCCCCGCTCCCCCGCTCAGACCGCAGGTCCCGCTCTCCGCCTTCGCTATTCCTTCCACTTCGTTGCAGGAATAGCTTCGGCGGACGCAGCCCCGCTCCAGACTTAATCTACCATTCGGGCTTCATCCATCAACTTCGCTATATCCGGGATCAACAATCGTTTTTTATCCCGAACGATAAGGCCTTCATCGCTGATCTCTTTGAGCGTACGTACTACGGTTTCGATCGCCATGCCGGTGAGGTTGCCGATGTTTTCTCGGGTGAGGCGGATATCGATAAATCCATCCTCATCCACCCCAAAGGATTTGTACAAGATAACCAGGGCCTCACAAAGGCGCTCCCGGGCGGTTTTGGCAAGCAGGTCGACCGACTTTTGGTCGGCGGCCATGATGTCTTTGGCCATATGCTCCATCATCTTCAAACTCAGGTTGATGTTCTGCGAAAGAAGCTGCAATACGGTGGTTCCGGGTATGGTGCAGATGACCGATTCTTCCAAAGTTTCGGCAAAAGCATGGTATTCTTCATTCGCTAAAAAAGAACGGTAACCGATCAGGTCGCCATCTTTAGCAAGGCGTACGATCTGCTCTTTACCTTCAGAATTGATCTTGTAAATTTTAACCTTCCCGCTGTGCACGCAAAAAATTCCGGAGGGACGGTTCGATTCAGAAAAGATGACCTGGCCTTTTTTATACGTATAACTTACCTTTTCCTTATTCAGGTCGAGCAACTCATCGCTTCGGAGCGTGCAGAACACGGATAATGCGAGCGACTGACAATTGATACAGTTAAGAACCGGCCTTCTGAGCATAGTGCTACAAAAATGCGTAATCCTTTTGAGAGATAAAGGATAGAAATGAAAGTAGTGGAAAACTCCCTATTCAGGTCAGGACTTCTGAGTGATGGTTCTTTTTCATCTCCATAAAATGAGCACCACAACTCGTTTTTCTGCTCATGGCAGCGCGAACGATCAATAAGGCAGTTCTTAACATATGCCTTACTTTGATCTTGTTACGGCTCAAATGGTGGTCGCTGCTGAACAAATGACTATGGAGCATGGAATAAATATAGGATTCGGCCTCCCGCAGTCCTTTTTCGTTGCGGATGATGCCCACATGGGTACTCATTGTTTTTTGGAGTTTTTCTTTGATCTGGCAGTACACCTTATCAACAAACTCATCCTCATTCAACGACAAAAAGGGTCCCGAATGATAGGCCCGGTGGAAGGGCAGGCCTTCCCGTAAAAGATGTTCACCCGCTGAGCGTGAAAAGACGACTCCTTCCAAAAGCGAATTGCTGGCCAGACGGTTGGCCCCATGCACTCCGGTACAGGCATTTTCACCAGAAGCAAAAAGTCCGGGAATGTTTGTCTGCCCGAACAGGTCAGTAAGGATGCCCCCGCACATATAGTGGGCTGCCGGATAGACAGGGATCAGGTCTTTGCCCGGGTCTATGCCTTCTTCCCGGCAACGGGCGGTGATGGTTGAAAAATGGGCGGCAAGTTTGGGCGACCACTTTTCACGGATATCCAGGTAAACACAGGGACTTTCATCCTTTTTCATCTGCCTTATGATGCTTCGGCTCACGATATCCCGTGGAGCAAGGCTTCCCATTGGATGTTGTTTTTCGATAAATGGACGTCCATGTTTATCGCATAATTTTGCCCCGGCTCCGCGCAGAGCTTCGCTGATTAAAAAGGGCGCCTTACCCGGGGAATACAGCAGGGTAGGGTGGAACTGTACAAATTCCATATGCTTCAGCTCCGCTCCGGCTTCGTCAGCCAGTGAAAAACCGTCGCCGGTGGAAAGGATGGTATTGGAGGTGGGGGAGTAAACTTGTCCGGCACCTCCTGCAGCCAGCATGGTCACGGGGGCAAAGAGCTGTTCGCTGCCGGGTGTGTTTCCTCTGAAAAATGAGGCCCCGACACATTGGCCCTTTTGCAGGATCAGATGGTCCACCAAACAAAATTCTTCGACCTGTATATTCCGGTTTTCGCGCACAGCATGGGCCAGCGTTTCCATCAGCGATTTACCGGTATGGTCACGCACATGAACCACCCGGGGTTTACGATGTGCGCCTTCCAAAGCCATATCGTAATGGCCGTTGGGCAGTCGTGCGAATTTTAATCCCTGACTTTCGAGAAAACGTATGGCTTCTCCGGCCTGATAAACGAGAAAACGAACAGCCTCTTCATCGCAGAGGCCATTGCCTGCTTCAATGGTGTCCTGAAAATGGGATTCAGGCGAATCCGGAATTTCCAATGCAGCCGCAATGCCTCCCTGGGCCAGGGCGGTATTGGTTTGCATAAGCGTGCCTTTACATACCACACGCACCTGGTATTTTTCGGCGCAGGTCAATGCAAAAACGAGTCCGGCTACTCCGCTCCCAATTACCAGTACATCGCATTTTTCCATTTTACTTTTAGCTAAAAGTGAGCATACGTTCAAGGGGAATACGGGCACGGTCCATCAGATCATGGTCAAGATCGATCTCTTCGCTTATGGGCGACCCTTTTTCGAGCTTACGCAGGACTTCCAGGGTATTTTGCAGGGTAATCCGTTTCATATGCGGACACCGGATGCAGGGGGTAATGAACTCACGGTCGCGGTAGGTCGATTTGAGTACGGCGCCCAGGTCGCATTCAGAGGCGAGGATAAACTGTTTGCTGTTACTTTTCCCGACATAAGAAATGATATCAGAGGTGCTGCCCAATACGCCTTTTTGCTGTTTAAAGGCGCTGTCGACTGTGGCATCGGGAACTTCCCAGTGCATCAAAAGCTCGGCTTCGGGGTAAGCAGCCTGCATGAGGCTCATTTCGGCGCTGCGGAATTGTTCATGCACTTCACAACGCCCATCCCAAAGGATCAGTTTTTTACCCGTGGCTTCCTGTATGCTTTTTCGAAGGTTGTTTCCCATAAACACATCCGGCACAAAAATGAGGGTGTCTTCTTTAAAGGAAGCAGCTATTGCCAGCGCATTGCGGGAGGTGCAGATGATATCGCATTCAGCTTTGGTTTCTGCGTAAGTATTGATATACGCAATAACCGGAGCTCCGGGATGTTGTTTCCGGAGCTGGATCACATCGGCTGCGGTGATACTTTCTGCCAGGGAACAACCTGCTTCCATATCAGGTATAAATACCCGGGAATGGGGATTGAGGATCTTGGCGGTTTCGGCCATAAAGCGAACGCCGCAAAAAATAATATTTGTGGCTTCAGAGCGTGAGGCGGCCACACTCAGCGCAAGAGAATCTCCGAGATGGTCGGCAATACCTCCCTCTTTTTCAAGAACCTGAATTTCAGGCGACATGTAATAGTGGGCCAGAATAAGGGTATTGGTCTGCTTTTTTAAGCGTTTTATTTCTGCGATAATTTCTTCCATACCTAAATGATCTTGCAAAGTTCCTGAAGGAAGAAGGCTAAAAACTTGATAAAAATCAATGTTAATGCTAATCCTTATCAAGTTTGATATGGAAGTAAGAAGCGAACTTTGAGTTATGAAACCGGGAAATCATACCTATTCGAGTCGGATTTTCCTTGTTGCGCTCACCCTTGTCCTAGCAGGGGCCTGCAATAAGGATGATACCCCTCCGCCTGCTCCGCCTGTACAGGAACTAACCATTGTGGTGGGTTACAATGTCGACGGAGCAGCGCTGGTTTCAAGCCAGATTCAGTATACCAATGCGGCAGGCAATCCATTTTCAGTCTATACCCTGAATTATTACCTCAGCGGTTTTTCACTGCAAATGATGGATGGAAGTTGGAAGGAACTGGATGACATCGTTTATCTGGATGCTTTTAATGCGGCGAAAAACACCTTTATCCTAAAAGGTATACCCGCCGGCAATTACAAAGCCTTTAAACTGATCATTGGCCTGGAACCCGAAAACAATGTTAGCAACAGCTTGCCGCCTACGGTCGATAATATCAACATGAGCTGGCCGGATATGATGGGCGGGGGCTACCACTTCCTGAAACTGGAAGGCTACTTTAAAGACGCAAATGCCGTGACCCAGGGTTATGCCATGCATGTGGGTACCAACACCTTTCACAGCGAAGTAGTTCTCAATCAGGAGTATGCCATCAGCACAGGAAAAGACACCCTCAAACTGAACATGAACATTGCCGAGTGGTTTAAAAACCCCAATACTTACGACCTTAACATTCAGGGTAATTATAGTATGGGAAGAGACAGTAGCATGCGTAAACTAAGTGAAAATGGGAGCAATGTATTTACACTCGAATAGGCCAAAAACAGTACTCATCCTCGGATTGGGAGTATTGTTATGGATGGTGGCCTGCACCAAAGACGAGCCTGTGGTTACCCCGACAGGCCCGACCCCGATTGAATTAACTGTTCCACCATTTTTTCCTAAGCCCTATTTAAACCCCGATAATCCTTTGACTTATGAAGGGGTGAAGCTGGGTAAAAAACTTTACAGCGATGCGATTTTATCATCGAATGGATTAAGTTGTTCATCCTGCCATAATAAGGATTTATCCTACTCAACACCGTTATTTACGGATAAAAACGGAGCCTCTACCAGTGTGCCTCCTCATGTGAATCTTGCATTTAATCCGAATTACAATTGGAATGGAAGTTTGCCCATTTTGGACACCCTGTGTATGGCCGATTTTGAACCCGAATTTTTCAATACCAACCGCGATACGCTCTACCGCCGTCTGAGTACCCATGCCGAATATCCGGGATTGTTCCGGGATGCCTTCGGTATTGAAAATATCAATGACCTGGAATACCGGGCTTTAAAACTAAAAATATGTTATGCCATCAGTCAGCATATACGTACCCTGATCTCAGCCGATTCGAAGTTTGACAAGTATGTGATGAATAAGGTGAATCTGGATGCCATGGAAACTGAAGGGATGTCCATATTTTTTTCAGAAAAAGGGGACTGCTTTCACTGCCATGGAGCTCCCCTTTTTACCGATAACATTTTCCATAATAACGGTATAGATGAAACTTTTACCGGTCTGGACCAGGGACGTTTTCTGGTGACCGGTGACCCGAAACACCTGGGGCTGTTTAGCAGTCCGACCCTGCGCAATATTGAATATACGGCACCCTACATGCACGACGGACGTTTTGAAACGCTGGAGGAAGTGGTAGAATTTTATAATTCGGGAGTCAAACATTCCGAAACCCTGGATCCGCTGATGACCAAAGACAATAAAATGACTGGATTGCAACTTACTGATTACCAGAAGAAATGTTTGGTTGCTTTTCTGAAAACATTGAGCGACCTCCAATTTGTGACGGATTAAAAATCACATTAAATGTTGACCGGGGTCATGTTTTTGTCGAATGAGACCAACGAGATTTGAATACAAATAAGCCACCTATGAAAAGAACATTAATGATTTTAAGTATGGTTACCGGAATTGCGTTACTGGCATGTAACACCACACCGGCAACTGAAACCGAAACTACTACGGAAACAACTACCGGTACCGATGCCTCAAAAGGAGGTCAATCTGGTGTACAGGACGAAACATCTGCTCCTAATATCGTACAGGTTGCTTCAGGTAGTCCTGACCATACCACCCTTGTGGCGGCAGTAAAGGCAGCTGAACTTGTCGACGCCCTGAGCAATGCAGGACCGTTTACCGTTTTTGCACCGACCAACGCGGCTTTCGACAAATTACCTGCGGGTACCGTTGAAGGTTTGTTAGAACCAGCCAAAAAAGCCGACCTGGCCAATATTCTTGAATACCACACCTATGTAGGCAACCTGAAAGTTGAATACATGAACGATGGACAGGAATATGAGCAAGTGAACGGTGGCAAGGTAAAAATTACCAAAGAAGGCGATAAGGTATTTGTGAACGGATCAGAGATCGTAGCATCAATTTCCACTGCTAATGGAATGATCCACGTTATCAACGACGTACTACTACCAAAATAGTACTTTTTTTTTCATCTACAAGTGGGTTAAGGCGGCGCTGGGAAGCGTCGCCTTTTTTTGATGCTAAAAGGTTAACACCTTGTCGCTGTCAACGACCCAGTTGGTCAGTTCGGCCATTGTGCTCATCTCTGTTCCTTCAATGAGGGGCAGGTTTTTTAGTCCGCGGGCATCCGCACAACTACCACAAATTTTTACTTTGGCGCCTTTTAGTAATGCCAATTTCATCATCCGTTCGATATTGTAGTACCCGTTTGGGGTAACCTGGTTGGCTACGGCACAACTGGCGGCATCGGCCATCAGGAATATACGCACTTCCACTGTTTCATGGTCTTTACCCAGTTGGTTGGCCAAACGCAAGGCATTGTAAGCTTTTTCAGTGCCGTAGGGGGCATCGTTAATGAGAATTAAAATTTTCATGGCAATTTATTTTTATACAGTATGGATCAATCATTCATCGGATAGCCTTTATCTATCCAGTCGGCCTTGAGGTTTTTGGGCAGGTTTAACAATTTGGGATTAGTGAACTTCAGCTCATTGAGTACTTCAAAGGCCGGACGAATATTCGGACAGTCGGAAAACGGACAACAGCCACAGTAGATAATGATCTCAGCATCTCTTGACAATGGGCTAAGCTGTTGTCGGAAAGTTTCCACGTTAGCAATTTCACTGGCGGGACCGATCTTAATGGCATCNNAATATGGGTGGCCGACAGATCGGTTCGTGTGGCTAGTTCTCCCGGTTCAAGAAGTTGGGATTCTTTCCAGGGCTCGAGTTGTCCGACTTCCACAGAGGCCGTGTCGGGAACAGGGGCGGCTGCCGGGGACTTTTCCTGAGAATTGCTGGTACAGGAGAATAGTCCTGCGAGTAAAAGTAAGGAGAGTGCTGTTTTCATAGTAGGTGGTTTAGAAGTATTTATAGAACCAGAATTTTTCGAACCAGACTTTCGTCCAGTGCCAGAAATAGGCAGGTTTTTTCATTTTTATTTCGGGAAGGGGTGAGCCGTAAAAGTTTCCTCCGGCATACCCTGCTTTTCCGGCTCCTTGTTCGAGGAAACATTGTCCATTGCCCTCAAATATTTTGTCGGGACTAATACCTTTTGTTTTTTTGATGATGGAATCGGCCACGATCTCGGCCTGATAATGGGCAAATACCCCTGCTTTNNCTTTTGGTAAAGGTTTACCCATTTCCAGCGGGATATGGGTATTGTCGCCAATAGCGTAGACATCAGGAAAACGGGTTTCCATCGTGTGACGATTAACTTCGATCCAGCCTGAATTGCCGGTGAGTCCGGCATCTACAAGCACCGAAGGACATTGATGTTTTGGGGTATAAGCGAGCAGATCAAAGGCAGCATGTTTTTTATCAGCAAAAATCATTTCACCATCCTTTATACCCAGAAAGTTATGTTCCGGATGATAGGTAATTCCTTTTTCCAGGAGCATGTGGCGAACAGCACCTGATAAAGCGACCCCTGCAACAGGCATGGGTCCACCTTCCGGGGTGTAGAGCGAAATTTCTGTTTTATCGTTCAGGTTTTTTCTTTTTATGGCATCGGCCACCAGCATGGCTGCCTCATAAGGTGCTGCGGGACATTTAAAGGGCAGGGAAGGAACCAAAACGGCGATCTTACCACCTTTGAATTCCGTAAGCTGCTGATTAAAATCTTCGGCCCCTTCAAGGGTATAGAAATTATGACCGAAATGGTTCAGTTCTTTTTCAGGGAAGGTTTCTGCTCCAAGGGAAATGATCATGTAATCACCACGGTAGTCTTTTCCGTTTATGGAAATGATTTTGTTTTCCGGATCAATTTTTTCGATGGTTCCGGTGATCAGTTTCAGATTTTGGCGGGTAATATTTTTTGTCGGGCGATGGATCTTATTGGCTTTTCTTTTGCCAACCATCAGCCAGAGCAGGGAAGGGGCAAAGACATGGTTTGTCTCTTTTTCAAAGACGAGGATACTGGCACTCTTGCCCAATTTTTTGCTCAAGGCAACTGCGGCCACCACACCGCCGGTTCCTGCACCGAGTACCAGTATCGTTTTGCTCATCTTGTTTCTTTAAAGGCTTTGAAGAATATGTTGATGTTTCCTGAGGGTTTCGATCAATACTTCACGCATCAATCCGCAAGCCTCAGCTACTTTTGTTGATGAAAGTGAATAGTAGTTGCATTGTCCCTCGCGCCTTACCTTGAGTATGCCTTTTTTGGTCATAACGGAAAGGTGTTGGGAGAGATTTGATTTTAAGCCGCCGGTAACGGTTAATATCTCTGTAAAACAAAGTTCCTGGTTTTNNTTTAATAGTTCACAAAACTATGAACTAATGAACATATAAACAAGTAATTTAAGATTACATCGGATATTTCGTACATTTCCCCTCTTATCATGAGAAAATATAGCCTGTTTTTATTAATCCTTGGAGCACTGAATATTCAGGCCCAGGATAGTGCCAGCGCACCCCAAATACGCGTCTCCGGCTTTCTTGATGTGTTTTATTGTTACGACCTGAATCGTCCGAGTGGCCCATCCCGCCAGTCCTTTTTTTACAACCATAACCGGCATAATGAGTTCAATTTGAATTTGGGTATTATTAAGTTGGACGTTGAACACGAAAAATACCGTGCTAACCTCGCCCTGCAAGCCGGGACTTATGTGACTGATAATTATACGCAGGTACCGGATATGTTGAAAAATGTGTTTGAGGCCAATATGGGTTTAAGCCTGAATAAAAAGAACGATCTCTGGCTGGATGCGGGAATCTTGACATCCCATATAGGTTTTGAGTCGGCCATTACCAGTGAAAACTGGACCCTTACCCGCTCGATCCTGGCAGAAAACTCCCCATATTATTTTTCGGGGGCCAAATTGAGCTATACCCCGAATGACAAATGACTGTTTTCTGCTCTGGCACTTAATGGATGGCAACGTATTCAACGCTTAGAGGGAAATTCCATGCTCTCTTTTGGAAGCCAGATCACCTACACGAAAAAGGATAAAATACAACTCAACTGGAGCACCTTTATCGGCACAGACTCGCCTGACAGTACCCGGAAAATGCGGTATTTCAATAATTTGTATGGCAAGTTTCAGCTCCATAAGAAGCTTAGATTTATTGTGGGTTTCGATTATGGAATCCAGCAGACTGGCAAAAACAGCTCGAATTACGCTTCCTGGCTTAGTCCTGTGATCATCATGCACTATTCATGGAAGGAGAATTGGGCATTGGCATTAAGAGGGGAATATTATGAAGATATTTCCGGGGTAATCATTGAGACCCCTGTTCCGGGTGGATTCCGTACAAGCAGCGTATCCCTGAATCTGGAATACTCTCCCGTGAATAATGTCATGTGCCGGATAGAAGGGCGCTATTTATACTCAATGGATGAGATTTTACCTGCCCAAGGTCTTCCGGTAAATACAAATCTTTTTTTTACTGCCTCTGTAAATATGAGCTTTGGGGCCTGGCTAATGAAATAGACTGCCCCGGTATCTTACAAATTCTTATGCTTAAACCTCGAAAGTGAGATCCGGTAAGGGATAAAAATCCATAAAAAGAGAATAAAAAAGGAGATCACAAGCCCTGCAGAGGTGCCGAAAAAGTTCTTGAAAATTGCCCCGGTATAGCCCATCATAGCCGAAACATCGAGTTGCAGGAGCATAAGGATACGGGCCATATCAATCGGACTAAAAGCCGCGAGTACGACCATGCCTTTTTCTATAGGGTAGTCGGAAAACTGGAAGGTTAAAAAGAGTACCAATCCATCAAAAAGTAAAGCAAAATAGAGCCAGAGCAATATGGAAACGCCGATGCCTTTGGCTTTATCACGGCTCATGATGGCACTGAAAAAGGCGATGGCAATGAAAATAACGGTTATAAGCGTTCCCACAGCCAGCATCATCACCGCTTTACCTATATCCGCAAAAAGGAAGATAGGAATACCGGCGCCGAGCAAAAAGGCCAGAACCAGACTAATCGTGAGACCAAAAAAGAGGCTGTTCCATATCTTTTTTCGCTTTATCGGGTGACTGGCCAGCAACTCGATAAACTCGCCGCTATTGTAAATATAGATGGTAGAAAAAAGGATAGATACCAATGGAACGGTGAGCAGGATAAGGTTTAACAGCGTGAGCACACCCTTTGTGGCATTGTCTTCCAAGCTAAAGGCACTCCATGAAAACAGGGCCAGCATGAGCGTATAAACGATCACGACCTTGTTTTTGAGGATATCGATAATAACAAATTTGAGTATCCTGATCATGCCTTGTCTTGTTTAAGTAATTGGATGATGGCTTTTGAAATTTTATCGGTGCCGGTTTCCTGTTTTAAAACCGCCACATCTTTATGAAAGAGCATTTCCCCTTCCTGCATAAAAATAACCTGGCTGATGAGGTCATCGAGCTCACTGAGTAAATGGGAGGTGATCAGAATGAGTTTCCCCTTTTTCTGCTCCTGTATGATCTTTTCTTTCAAAAATTCGGCGGAAAGGGGATCGAGTCCGGCTGTGGGCTCATCGAGGATCAGCACCTTGGGTTGAAACAAAAAGGCCAGCACGGCGCTCACCTTTTGGGTGGTACCTCCGCTAAGCGTTCCCATCCTTTTGTCGAGCAGTTTTTCGATCTCAAATTTTTCATAAAGGTCTTCATCGTAAGCCTCATGAGAGTTTCTGATCTGTTTGACCATGTTAATGATCTGTCCGATGGTCATATTCTCAGGATAACGCCCTATTTGTGGCATATAGCCGATATGTGTACGGTATTGGATGTCTTTATTGATTGACTTTCCGTCAAAGGTGATTTCCCCTGAATTCGGGAGTACCATACCCAAAACAGATTTTATGAGCGTGGTTTTTCCGCAGCCATTGGGGCCTATCAGTGCAATACATTCACCCTCCTTTAAACGAAGCCGGATATTTTTTAGAATATGTAGTTTTCCGAAATGTTTATTTACATCGCTAATTTCAATCATAGGGCAAAGGGTCGCATGCGGGGTTTGTTGTCTACAAAATTTTCGGGAGTGAGGCTGGGCAGCATCTTCTCCGACCGGTCGAGCAAGGTTACCATAAAACTTCTGAAAAGCAGCATGGCAGGCGGGTTTCCTTCCACGATCACCGAATAGAGGCTCAATGGATGGAAGGGAACATCCCCGATACCATTCCGGTCAAGGTCATACCCCTCGTATTTATCCCAATAGTTTCCGTCAAAATTATTCAGGGTTAGGGTTCCATTGGTGCTTATATCGAAGGTATTGGCCATAAAATTATTTTGATTGATGGAATTATCCATACAATTCGCCTGAATTTTCATGCCCCAGCCATTGGCCTGAAACAGGTTTTTTTCAACGGTAATGCGGTTGGTTCCATCCATAAAAATGGCTGAAGTATTTTTTACAAAACGGTTACCTACGAGCGTACAATCGGAAATTTCCTTGAGAAGCAATCCATAGGCAGCATCTCCCCAGTTGTCTTCGAAGGTATTGTTCATCATAACGAGATCATGGGTAAACATAACCGCCACACCGGCACCATTGTTTCTGAAGTAATTGGAGATATAGGAATCATTATGCGAAAACATAAAATGCAAACCGTAACGAAGATTATTCGTCGAAATATTTCGCCAGATCACTGAGTTGGTCACAAACTCAAGGTAAATGCCATCGCGGTTCCCACGCACTTTGTTACCTATGATAAGCAGGCTGTCGCTTTTCCAGGCATGGATACCGTTACCGATCTCCTGTTCAGCCGTACTATGGGCGATGATGGTATTGTTTTTAATGAAGCAATTGCGTGAAAATTCCACGTAGATCCCAAAAAAATTATCGAGGAGCTGGTTGTTGATGATAGTTACATGCTTGCATTCACGGATTTTAATTCCTCCCGGATCTTCGAGGGTAGCATAGCTCGAATGCTGGATCTTTAGTCCGCTTACACTTACATAATCGGCTTTGATGGTCAGTACTTCTGATTTATGATCGCCATCAATAACCGGCAAATCGATACCGATAAGCGAAACGGACTTATTTATTACAATATTCCCTTCTTTGTACAGTCCGGGATGAATAAACAGAGTGTCGCCATTTTGTGCTGATAAGAGGGCGGATTTTATGGTAGGGAAGGGTTTAGTTTCACCAACATGAAGCGATCTGGCAGAACTTTCAAAAAAATTACACAACAATAAGAGGACTAAAAAAGCTTCCTTCATAGTTATTTTTCGAGCTGTTCGGCCCAGGTCGTGACGGGCACAGCGTGTTTATCAGCATAGATTTGAGCTGCTTTTTTAGATTTGAAAGCGGCAGTATTTCCACCCATTGGACTTTTAAGTTCGGCATGGGTTACGAAAAAAGCGCCATTGGCTTCCATCAGCTCATTATTCGCTTCAAAATTATGGATATAGATCCCGTTAAAGATGGTTTTATTGTTTTCTTTTTGATAGTTCTTCATACAAAAGAGGTCGTCGAACTTGTAGACCCTGCCTTTGGTAGTGATCAGTTCAGCACCAAATTTGCCATCTGATATTTTCATTTCGCAAAAGGAACATTTGTCTTTATGCAACACGATAGGCTCTGGTCCGGATGGAGCGCAGGAGCTAAGGCCGATAAACAGGCCCATAAGTAATACTGCACTAAGCGATGATCTTTTTTTGAAAAGTTTGGCGATGATCTTTTTTTCAAGGAGTAAGGCGAATAAGCAGAAAATACCTGCTGCTACAAACAGCCATCCACCCATATCGGGAATGGAGTAAGCACCAAAATTCAGCAGCACCTTATAGCCAATTAAAGGGGGCTGGTACGACATGCCGGGAACGATAATAGCGGCGTGGGGATCGAGATTATGACCATAATTGTATTCCCAGCGCCAAAAATCGGCCATGGCTACGATGCCAAAAACCACAAATGCCCAGAAGGCAAAATAGAGCAGTTTTTTTCTTCCAACGATACCGGCTACAAGCATCAACAAGGCGTAAGCACCGATGATATAAGGCAGGATGGTAAATTCAAGAAAGTTTTCGGCATGCAGGGTTTGCATTCCGATATAGTGGTTAAGACCGTTGATTATTTCTACGTCTCCGGCAATATCATTGGCATAGATCAGCATTATTAATCCTTCGGGGTATTGAGGTGCGTCCAGCTCGATGCGCCAGATCGGAACGAAGATCGAAATAAGGAGGGCAATGGAGGCGACAAAAAGCAATATTCGGGAAGCAGGCGAAATCTGGTTATGCATAATTTATGGATTTTTAAAAAAAAGGAAGCAGAGAGGGAATGGTCTCCCTGCTTCCTGAATGGTGTTGAACGGCTTATTTTGCCGGTACCGGATTCCCTAAACTAAATGTAAGGGGAACATTGCTTCCGGCAGGAGATACCCGAACATACCCTGACATTTCCTGGTGAAGGGCACTACAAAAATCGGTGCAATACATCGGATACATGCCTGATTTCAAAGGCACCCATTTAAGCGTACAGGTTTCGCCCGGCATAATCAAAAGTTCGCCATTGTCGGCTCCTTTTATTGCAAATCCGTGGGGCACATCCCAGTCTTGCTCCTGATTGGTTACGTGGAAGTATACTTCATCTCCTACACGAACACCTTCAATATTATCGGGAGAAAAGTGGGAACGTACCGAAGTCATGTAAACATGAATTTTATTCCCTTCCCGAACAACTTTCGATTCTGCTTCACCCCTTGTTACATAAGGGTGTTTATTGTGGTTGATATCGTATATTTTCAGCTGTCCGTTGTTTCGGATAAGATCAGCAGGGATCGCTTGTGCATAGTGAGGCTCACCAATGGTTGGGAAATCGAGGATCAGTTGCATCTTTTCACCACTGATATCGTAAAGTTGCGCACTTTGTGAAAGTTCCGGTCCTGTTGGCAAGTACCTGTCTTTGGTGATCTTGTTGTAGGCGATCATGTATCTTCCATAAGGTTTGGCTGTATTTCCGCCCGGTACACAAAGGTGACCAACTGAATAATAAGTAGGTACACGGTCAATAACCTCAAGGCTTTTTACATTCCATTTTACAACTTCTGAAGATACGAACATGGAAGTATAGGCATTTCCCTTATCATCAAATTCGGTATGAAGTGGTCCTAAACCTGGTTTTTTTACTTCGCCGTACAGAACATCTTCATATTTTAATACAGGAATTCCCTCGTAGTCTCCGTCATAATTTTTAGCAGCAATGGCAGCCTGCAATTTATCAAAGCTGAACACAGGGATAAGTGCAGCCAGTTTTCCGCTGCCCACGATGTATTCACCAGTTGGGTCAACATCGCAACCATGAGGAGATTTCGGACAAGGAATAAAATAGACGATGTCTTTCAATTCGGTCACATCCAGAACCAATACTTCTTTTTTCATTACAGAAGTGGCGGTATGGGTAGCCTCATCGTAGGTGTTGTGAGCATAGTTTACGGGAACTTTTTTGCCTTTGCCTGCTTTGATATATTCTTCAGCTTTTTTCCAGTTCACTGCCATGATAAAGTCTTTATCACGTTGGGAAGCATTTACCTCCAAAAGGGTATTGGCCTGTTCGGTATTGTAGCAGCTAAAGAAGAACCATCCGTTTGATTTGCCCTTTCCGGCCCGAGCCAGATCGAAGTTTACACCGGGAGTTCTTAACTGAAAGGCAATTTCCATGGCACCGGTTTCAGGAGCGATACTCACAAAACTGATATGGCCTTTGAAATTTTGTTTGTAGGAATTGATAGGTACATCTCCGTTTTCATTGTCGGCGGGAACACTGAATCGTGTGCCTGCAACAATATATTCTGAATTTTCTGTTCCGAACGGAGAGCTATGGTTACCGGCACTATTTGGTAACTCAATAATTTCAGCGGTACGAAAGGTTTTCAGGTCGATCCTGGCCAAACGTGGTGTATTGTTGGCGTTTGCAAAAATCCATTTCCCGTTGTAAGCACCGGCTGTTTGTGACATTTCCGTGTGGTGCAGGTCATCCCAGGGAATAAATCCGTGCGACGTGTTTAACATCGGTTTGGTTTCTTCACTGTAACCCCATCCTTTTTCAGGATCAACAGAGAATACAGGAACGACCTTTAAAAGACGTCCGCTTGGTAGTCCATAAACACTCAACTGGCCACTGAATCCACCCGAGACAAAATTATAAAATTCGTCATACTCACCGGGAGCTACATAGGCCTTTTGTGCGGCATCTCCTCCTACAGCGTTGCTCACGCTTTTAGGCTTACAGGAAATCAGCAGGGTTACCGCCAATGCGGTCATTCCCAAACTTACAAGTTTACTTTTCATAAAGTATTTTGGTTAAAAATTTAGTTTGCATTATCATTTTTCCGCATAAACTCAAGGATGTTACGGGCGTCATCGTCGGCGAGATTCTGGTTCGGCATACGTACCAAACACAACTCAAGCTGGGCCTGTACTTCCGGATCTTTATCGATCATCGGGTCAGGGTTTGTAATAAAGTTCATGATCCAATGCGGAGTTCTGCGGGTGGTTACACCCTTCCAACCCGGACCTACCAGTCTTTCTTCAGTAAGTTTGTGGCAGGATAAACATTTGGTTCCGGCGATGGCTTCACCCTTTGTTGCCATGGCAGCATCAACAGGACCGATCTGAACATTGGTTTCGTCAAATTTACCTTCTCCTCTTTTTGGATCATAGGAAGAAGGATCCTGCGTGGTGCCGGCAGTTTTTTCACTGCCGCCTGTTGTTTCTGTACTTTCCGTAGTGCCGCCTCCGCAAGCGATAATGAAAGCGGAAAAAACGGCGAATCCAGCGATAAATAGGGCTTTGTTGTTCATATTTCAAGTGATTAATGATGCAAATTTAATTGGATGAATGGGTCCAAGTTATGATATTCGTCATATTAAACATTGATATTTCCCCTAATTAATTCGGGTTAGTGGCTTAATTATTGATAAGCAGAGCCGCTTGCAACAGGAACAATTCCTTACCTTTGTGTTCTCGAAAAAACATGGCATCGGTATACGAAAATTACGAAGCAGTGATAGGCCTGGAAATCCATGCCCAACTCCTAACCAGGAGCAAAGCTTATTCTTCCGACAGTACCTCTTTTGGCGCTGCACCCAATACTCAGGTTAGCGTGATCAGTCTTGGTCATCCGGGTACTTTGCCCCGGCATAATGAAAAGGTCATCGAATATGCCATACGCATGGGACTGGCCTGTAATGCGAACATCAGGGAGTATAACTATTATGCCCGTAAAAACTATTTCTACGCCGACCTTCCCAAAGGTTACCAGATCACCCAGGATAAAACGCCGATCTGCAATGGAGGTTCGGTACGTATCAAATTAAAAGACGGACAAACCAAAGAGGTGGGAATTACCCGCATCCATATGGAAGAAGATGCAGGCAAATCGATGCACGATCAGGACCTCCACGATACCCTGATCGACTACAACCGGGCAGGAGTTCCGCTGATTGAAATCGTTACAGAACCGGATATGCGTTCGGCTGACGAAGCTTATGCTTTTGTTGCTGAGATCCGGAAACTGGTACGTTACCTGGATATCTGCGACGGGAATATGGAAGAAGGAAGTTTGCGCTGTGANNACCAAGGTAGAGGTGAAAAACATGAATTCGATCTCCAACGTAAAAAGGGCGATCGAATACGAGATTATCCGGCAAATCGACCTGTTGGAAGCGGGAAAAAGCTTCACTTCTGATACGCGTTCCTTTGATGCAGTGAAGGGTACCACCTTTTCCATGCGTTCAAAAGNNCATGATTACCGCTATTTTCCCGAACCCGACCTTCCTCCGTTTATTGCCGGAAAGGCAATGATCGATGCGATACGTGAACAAATGCCTGCCTTACCTGATGTACTGTTCGAAAGGTATACACGCGAACTTGGCCTGAGCGATTATGATGCCCATGTGCTCACGGAAACCAAAGAAATTGCCCTTTATTTTGATGAGCTTGTTCTCCATACCGCGAATTATAAGGCAGCAGCGAACTGGGTTATGGGTGCTGTAAAATCCTACCTGAATGAAAATGCCCTGGAAATGACCGGTTTTTTTGTACCGGCTAAAAATCTGGCAGCCCTGATCGAATTGATCGACACGAATAAAGTATCCAATTCCATCGCTTCACAACGCATATTCCCGGAAATGATCAAACAGCCGGAAAAATCCCCGCTGAGCATTGCACAGGAGTTGAATGTATTACAGGAAAGTGATACAGCTTATCTGGAGGGCCTGGTAGATCAGGTTTTGGCCTCCATGCCTGAAAAAGTAAGCGAATATAAAAATGGTAAAAAAGGCTTGATGGCTTTATTTATGGGACAAGTCATGAAATTGTCGCAGGGAAAAGCCGACCCCAAAGAATCAACACGTTTATTAACAGAAAGACTAGAAAAATGATCAAACATATAACAACGGCCTTACTTGCCATGGTGGTATTTGGTGCCTGTGAAAGCAAAAAGGAAGAAAAACGCGATCCGGATTCTTTTAACAATTTTGTGGTTGAAGGAAATATTGAAAACGGGAGGGGTACGGTTATTTTTCTGGGAAGAATGGGCCAGCAGACGGAAATTATTGCTACCGACACGGCCGATGCTAACGGCGACTTTCATCTTGAAGGTTTTGCCCGCGAAAAATTTATCGCCATTTTTAATTTTGATGTAAACAAAAAGATATTCCTCATCATTGACACTACCGAAAAGATCAAACTTCAGATCCCGGACAAAAATTACGATGAATATACCGTTAGCGGATCAGAAGAAAGTCAGATTTTCAGACGATTGCGCGATATTGAAGTGCGCTCGGGAAAGGCCCTTACTGCGGTTCGTGAAAAAGCAGAAGATATCCATCCCGAGGATGATGTTCGTTTAAATGAATTGCGCGAAGAGTTTGCCGCTACCAACCAGCGTTATGTCGATGAATACAGCGACAGCCTTAAAAATGTTCACTCACCCCTGGTTAAACTCTATTATCACCTGGTTTTGCAGGTTCCCTTCGACGAGGAAATGAAGACTACCCTGTACAATGAAGCGGTAGCCAGCGGATTGCAGGGCGAACTGGTTCAGTCCTATATCAGAACCTATACCGCTGAACTGGCAACAGCTATCGGACAAACAGCGCCGGAAATTTCCCTGCCTGATACGAGTGGAAAGCCGATCAACCTGAGCAGCCTGAGAGGAAAGATCGTTTTGATCGATTTTTGGGCATCCTGGTGTGGGCCNNCGAATGTGCTGCGTATGTATGAAAATTATAAAGACAGAGGTTTTGAAATTTATGGGGTGTCGCTTGATGGCGACAAAAACAAATGGAAGCAGGGAATTCAGGATGACGGGATACATTGGGTGCATGTAAGCGACTTGCAGGAATGGCGTTCAACCGCGGCCAGGGCCTATGCAGTTACAGCGATTCCCTCCACTTACCTCATAGACCGTGATGGAAAGATCATCGCTAAAAATTTGAGAGGCAAGGAACTTGAAGATAAGCTGCGCGAAGTGCTCAGGTAGCAGGGTAACAATTCCTTAAGATTGAGTTAACATGCAATTCATTACGCTAAGGTAATATTGCACAACATTATGGCAGATACGAACCAGCAGTTTAAAATTCTTGTTGTCGATGACGAGCCGGATATCCTCGAGTTCATTGCATATAATCTGAAACGCGAGGGGTATTCGGTATCACTGGCCTCGAATGGGCAGGAAGGAATTGATAAGGCAACGGAAAACACTCCCGATCTGATCATTCTGGATGTAATGATGCCTGTTCTGGATGGAATTGAAGCCTGCCGTCGCCTTCGTGAGAAGGAACAATTCAAAAACACCTTTATCGTCTTTTTAACGGCCCGAAGCGAAGAGTATTCGGAAATTGCCGGGTTTAATGTGGGCGCCGACGATTATATTTCCAAACCCATTAAACCGCGGGTATTAATAAGCCGCATCAATGCCATCTTACGGAGAAAGGCACCTACCGAAACGAGTGAACGCATTCAAATCGGAAACCTGGAGATCGACCGCGAAAGTTATTCTGTAACCCGCGACGGGGTGAAGATACCGATGGCAAAAAAGGAATTCGAACTGCTTCATCTTTTGGCTGGAAAACCAGGCAAAGTGTTTACACGTGAAAATATCCTGGAAAAAGTATGGGGCAATGATGTGTTGGTGGTCGACAGGACCATCGATGTCCATATCCGTAAGATCCGCGAAAAATTAGGGGATGCATACATTAGCACGGTTAAAGGAGTTGGTTATAAATTTGAGGGATGATCCGAAATCCGACTCCACGGAGTATTGCCTTTTATACCGCTCTGGTTGTAGCCCTTCTTGTAGGCGGGTTTTCAGCGTTCGTACAGGCATCCTGGTTTGAAGCACTGGTACTTTTTCTTATAAGCGGAGTCAGTTCATTTGTTCTATTCTACTACGCCCTCGAAATTTTTATCTACCGAAAAATTAAGTTGATCTATAAAAACATCCATAGACTGAAAACCACCCGCCACAAAAGTTCGGTGTTCGACAAAGACGTGATGAGTGCCGACCCGATCACCGAAGTGAGCCAGGAGGTGATTTTATGGGCCAAAGACCAGAATGCCGAGATCGAGGAACTTAAAAAACTCGAAAACTTCAGAAAGGAATTTTTAGGAAATGTTTCACATGAATTAAAAACCCCNNAAAGCCGCCAGATCGGTTGACCGGCTCTGTGACCTGGTTGAAGACCTGATCAATATTTCGCAACTCGAAACCGGACAGCTGAAAATGGAAATGGAGCGTTTTGATATCCATGCCATGGTGAAGGATATTTTCGAATCGCTTGATATGAAAGCGAAAGAACGGGATATACAGCTCCATTTTAAAGAAGGCTGCGATCAACCCTTTTTTGTCTTTGCCGATAAATACCGCATTCGTCAGGTGC
>DQHT01000090.1 GCA_003531115.1 Bacteroidota bacterium
CCCGGCCATTAAAAAACCAGGGCTGAATGAGCTCTCCTTACTAACGCCCATTGGCGAAAGGCTCCGACCCGAATTTGAGTTTAAACTCAGTGAAGAAATTCGGCTGGAGGGTATGGGGATGACACCGGCAAGGAGAAGGAATTTGAAGTGATCCATCGCTGTTAAGGCAGGAATAGCGGGCAAGTATCCGTTTATAAACGTTTATTATCTGTTTTAAACGTTTATTCTACAGCTTCTCTTAAAGGGGTATTCCAACTTTGTTCCAACAAATTAATTCTATCAGTTATGAACAACGTTAAAAATTCCGTTCGGTTGATCGGTCATTTAGGACAAGATCCCGAATTAAAGGAAACAGGAAAAAGCAAGTTGGTAAAATTCTCCCTGGCCACCAACGAAACGTACAAAAATGAGGCAGGGGAAAAAGTTCAGGAAACACAATGGCATAATCTCATTGCCTGGGGAAAACAAGCCGAGGTTGCCAAAGAGTACCTGAAAAAGGGCTCCGAAATTGCGATCGAGGGCAAACTCACCAGCAGGAGTTATGACGACAAAGATGGTAACAAAAAATACATTACCGAAATCGTTGTTCGTGACTTCAGCTTTCTTGGTAAAAAATCGGTCTAAAGAACCCGAAGCCGATTTTCCAACAACCCGATGCCGATAGGTGTCGGGTTTTTTTATGTTCTTACACCAGACTACCGGTTAATTTTATTTCGCTGTATTTTAACCCTTTATGTTTCCTNNCCGATTTTAACCCTTTATGTTTCCTTTTTAAAATTTAATGCCCTTTTCATTCTCATTTTTCCCTTCTCCAGTTGCGCTATTCGCAACTCGGATTTTAAAAGTTGTGAATTTCGCAACTGCATTACCACAGAATACGTAGCGATTTTGCACAAAGCGCAACTTTTCCGGATTTAGGGACGATAAGTTGCAAAATTTGCAAAAAATAATTCACTGAGTTGCGAAATTCGATACAGATTTTACGAAAGTGAATAGGAATTTTGAAAGTGTTATTTAAATGAACCTATCCTATGAAAACACTATTTCAAATTCTGATGATCGCGAGTATGGTGAGTATCTTTTTAGATATNNTTTCCCGTTGAAGGCCGTTTTGTCGATATCATTACCCGAAAGCCGGTTAAAAACATCGCGTTACGTATGGAGTCAGGAGGTCGTGAAACCCAGGTCCAGGCTGTCAGCGATGAACGTGGCCACTTTAAGGTAACCCTGCCCTTCCGTGAGAACCCTGATTACTTACTATACCTGCAGGACGCACGGTACACGATCGTAAATGCAAACCACCATGTTAGTCGCTTCGACGAAGAACAGGTATGGTACCTCCTCCCTGCCAATACGCATTAGTGTTACCNNCACAATAGTTAAAATATAGGTAGTAATGTCAGATTCTTGTCAAAAGGCATTCTTCTATTCCATTTTTCTTTTGTTTTATAAACCTTTTCTCTAAACTTTGAATAAGCATTGCATTGATTCTAAAATCGCAACTACCAAAGCACTAAAAGATTAAATAAAAATGAAACCATTCTCCCTGTTTCTGTTCGCCGCTTTTCTGACCCTGTTTGTTAGCGGATGTAAAAAGGATGAAAGTCCCGAAAACATCATCGGCTATGTTAGCGAGGCCGGTACGGGTCGGAGGATAGCCGGGGTTAGCATCTTTTTGGTAGCTTTGGAATATGGCTCATGGCCACGTATGGTGGTAATGGCGAAAGCCAAAACGGATAAAAACGGCGAGTTTGTCATTGATAATATCCGGCATGAGGAAATATACCGGCATTTTTTAGCTGCCCAGGGCTCGTCAGACTATTATGAGCTTGATTTCACCAGGAATGTCAGTGAAAACGTTATTGAAGAAACGACCCAGCGTATGGATTTTACCCTTGTTCGCAAGGCGAAATTAGGGGTCAGGTTTTTAAATGTACATGGAGGCGATGAATGTGTAGTAAGCAGCAAAAAGGAAACGATAAACTGGTACTACAACCTGATCCCTGATTCGACAGTTACTCTGGCCGTTGAAGGTTTTTTGGAAAACAAAATTTACTGTTCCTGTTGGAATGGAGGGGCGAACTCAAGACACGATACCAGCCTCTATATTGAACCGTTTAGACAAGACACTTTAAAGGTCTATTATTAAACTAAAATAACACAACCGAATATCCACAATAGTTAAAATATAGGTAGTATTGTCATATTACGGTAAAAGAAACAAAGAAAAACACAGAAATGTTTGACAGAATAAAATATATGTTTAAATTTTGTATAAGCCATTGCAAAGGCATCCATGAACCAAAAATCTATCCCGCCTTTGCACCTATCAACTATGAACCCAAACCCACTGGTATTAAAAGTACCGGTGGGTTTTAAAAAGCAAGACCATGAAAAACAAGATACTCTTTAGTCTATGCCTTACGCTTTTGCTGGTAAACTCTTGCAAGAAAGAGGAGGTAAAAAGTGATTCGATCAGTGGCCATGTTTACGAAGAAGGATCGGGGAATCCGATCCCTAACGCCACTGTCTTTCTTATTGCAGAAGGAAGCGGTTCCTGGGCGCCAATGAAACAGATGGCTTCCACCAAAACCGACCAGAATGGCGCTTTTGCAATTGAAAATAGACAAGACCCGGATCTGTCCTTTCACTATCTGGTTGCACAAGCCTCTGACTATTATATTTTGGAAAGTCACTTGGACAAGGAGAAATATGAAGTGACCGACAAAACCACCCAAAAGAACGTGTACCTGTTCAGGAAGGCGACCATCAAGGTGAGATTGTTAAATGGTGGAGCAGGGAACAATATAACCCTGCAAGGCAGAAGAGATAATATTCACTGGACAAGAAATTTAATCAAAGATACTACACTAGATTTTAATGTTGAGGCCTATGCGCCGACAAAAATACATTATACAGCTGTTACAGCATCGATTGCTAAATCAGGCGACACTACATTAATAACGACGCCTATCAACTCAGATACCGCTGTATTCCGATACTAAAAATTAATTAAATCCAAATCTATGAACACAAAAATCAACAACTGCCTGGGCTACCTATGCCTTGGCCTGATGAGTCTGTACGGGGTACAGGCTCATTCCCAAACCATGAAAGATGCCATTCATGCCACCTATGCGGGTTTCGATTCTACGCAACTTTCCACTCCTTTTTTACTAAACCGGAGTTTAAATGCCAGTAACCTGGAAAAGTACGAAGTGGAAATCGATTCGACACCCAACACCACACTTGACTGGTTCCAATCCTATATGGATTTGTACAGTTGCCAGTATGCTCCAACTACCGGAGGCAAACTCCCACACAATCCGAGTACCATCCTCAGAAATATGGATGAGTACCGAAGAAATGGCCTTCATCCGATTGGACTTTTGGCCAAGTATGTGAATCTTATACCCGACGTCTCTTTTGAAAATGAATCAATTCCATTTGATTCAATTAACGCTGTCTTTGATTTTTCCGGATTCGATTATGCATTGGATGAAAAATTCGTATTTACAGCAGCCGCCCTTGTTCCTATTGTAGAAGGAAATATGTTGAATTTAANNGCGAGGACTTCGTTTTTATCGATGAAGAACTCGATTCAGTTTATGTTAACATACCGGCTCTTGGACTTGTTAGAAAAATGAATCCGAATACAATTCTCCCCATAGATATCAGTGAACTTGGCAGCAACGAATCGGGTGACTTTGTTATTTATCTTGAAATCCTTACCAAAAACAAATGGTACCGCCGCGCAATAAGAATAAAACGTATACCTCCTGTACCTGCAGCGGATGAAACAATCCATGATTTCTACGTTCCTAATGCCTGCTCATTTAACGCACCGAAAGGATTTGGTGAGGCAGAAGTATATATTCTTTATTCCAATCTGGTAAAAAAAGCGAACAAGACAATAACCAGACCTTTGATTCTGGTAGAAGGATATGATCCAAGTTCTATGGACTACGGATCGATCAAATGGGGTACATTCAGTACAGGAAAATCGTACAATGAATTTGGTGAAGAAGTTTACCAGCAGTTATTATTGATGCCTCAGCTATTGGCCCAGCTAACCGGATTAGACTATGATATTGTTATCGTAAATTTTAAAACCAGTAGTCTGAATCTTGAAACCAATGCAGCCACATTGGCCAAAATCATCCAGTGGACCAAATACCGTACACAAGGGAATGAAGGAGTCACCCTAATGGGCGCGAGTATGGGAGGGATTGTTTCGCAAATAGCTATGAACCTGCTAGATAAATCCGATTGCAAAACCTGTGTTGAGACTTTTGTTTCATATGACGCTCCCTACCATGGCGCCAATATTCCGATGGGCATACAGGAATCTGCAAAATACTTTTACGAGAGTTTGGCGAAAGCGGAGCTTCAATATGTTTTCAAACTTAATGTTCCCGCAGCCAAAGAGTTACTCTATGAACATGTAAACCAAAACACGGAACGCCAGGCCTGGTTAACTACTTTCAGCCAAATGAACAAAAAACTTGCAACCTTTAATGTTTGCCTTGCCTCAAGTTCCAACACTTCCATTATGAACGGTATTAACGATGGGGATGAACTTTTGTTCTTTAAAGTGAAGGCTAAAGTTGGCAAAAAAACGTTCACAGACTTTCATGTCTATTCGGCAAATCGCTTTGATCATTTGGTCATGTCGGCCAAATTTCCAAGTTCCTATGCAGGAGGTATCCCCAGATACTTTGCCAGTAAAACGGCATTCTATTTCCCAAATTCCTATAACTACGATGGATTGCCTGGTAGTGTCTCCAATTTTATTGGTGAAATGCACGACGAATTGGAAAAAGAAGCAGCCAATATAAAATTTAAATATTTAATGGATATAGACGGGCCGGGTATGCCAAAAGGGAGAAACCATTCTTTTGTGCCTACAATTTCTGCTATGGATTATTCGATAAACAACCCATTAGTCAACTTAACTAATATAGACTGGGAAACCCCGCACATTTCAAGGCCATTTGATATGGTTTTCTTTGCGAGCCAAAATGACTTCCATGTACTCATTTCGAATGAACAAATAAATAACCTGGTTAAAATACTTGAGCAAAAAATTAACAGTTATATTGATTTGTCTGTTCTGCCTTATAATAATTACACAACCTTTAACTTTGGGCAAAGGGATTTTTCCTCATTCGGTTCCATTTCAATTCACTCTGGAGGTCAATTAAATTTCAATAACGCCATTTTAGTCAATTACGGAAATGTCGTATCTGATCCGCTTGCTGATATTAGCAAAATCTACGCCCGCAGTTCTAGCTGCAATGCTCATGTCAACTGCGAAGCCAATGGTTCCATCGTTTTGGGTGGTACAAAACCGAACGGCGACCAATTAACCGCCGAAGTCGAATTCCGTAAAGGAAGCATCCTTGAGCTTCAATCGGATGCGGTATTGCGGGTTCGGGATGGATCTACCCTTATTATCGATGAAGGGGCGCTGTTAATCATTCATCCGGGGGCTCAAATTATTTTGGAAGGTGAAAATGCAGTTCTGGAACTGCGTGGCAAAGTGCGCCTGGAAAATGATGCGGTGTTTAGCTTCACCAAAGGGGCCGCTGCAAAGGGTGGGTTTGTTCGCTTTAACTATAAGGAAGATGCTGCGGATAATTTTGAATTGATGGGTCCGAATTGTAAGATCAACCTGACAGGGGAAACCTATTTTGCTGATAAAATTGTTGAAATAGAAGGAAATACAAAACTTATCCTTCCTAATTTTACCATACCTACCGGCTTGCAGCTTGCTGAATTTAAACTAAAAGACGGCGTGGTTGCCTATACGGGCGATGGAAGCATTGACGTTTACTGCCCTACCCGCTTTGATAATGTGGATTTCGAACAGGTGGGCGATCAGGTGGCTACGGCAGTAATTACCCACGGACAAGCTTCGCTCTCTATTGAAAACTGCATTTTCAAATCCCTGATATTGGGAATTAAAGCCCTAAATAATGACCTGGGCTCTGATCTCCTCATAAAAAACAATCGCTTTTTTCAATGTGCATCGGGGGTTGAGACCTATGGCCGAAAAACGACACTCGATGGCAATGAGTTTTCGAATTGTGGATTTGGTCTTCTTATAGACGGAACTACTGATGTCGTTTTACAGGGAACGGATTTCATCTACAATTTTGTCGGATTGGAAACCAGTGGAACAAATACCCACGTGCGCGCGGAAGGCTGTTGGTTCCTCAGGAATGAATATGGAATCTCGGATTTTAATGAAACCAAATTCACCTTCTCCTGTACCCCATTTGAACAAAACAATGTGGGGGTGTTTACCAATGGAAAAGTGAATATGAGTCCGAACTATGTGTTCCCCGGCCAGACATTGGGTGGTGAGAACAATACCTTCTTCCAGAACCAGACGGCACTTCAGCTTGACCTGGCGGAGCTTCATCTGAAAAACGGACAAAACAACTTTACGGTCGGAACATCGGGCCAGGTGCCGAATTTTATGATGGGTTCCCTGGTTCACAGCACCATGTATTTACCGAATAATATCCTTGATGTGTCAGGGAATTATTTCGATAATGTTCCTTCCGGGGGGATCAGTGCCGCTAACGGTACCTTATACAACCTGCTGGCCTTTGGTGGTTCGGGTGCAAATGGGGCCATAGTTACCTTAAACGGGGTTCTGCTTAATTCCATCAATACCACCTGCTTTAGTCTGATCCGTAACTATCCGGATAATAAAGCTGAATTGGTATTGGATCCTGAAGAATACACCCATACAGGCCATGTCCGGCTGGAAGACCTCAAAGCCTATCCTAACCCAACCGAGGATATCATTATACTGGAGGGTAAAACGGAAATGCTTTCAAACAGGACCATCGTACTCTACGACCTGAGTGGTAAAGAAATCCATAGAACAACATGGACTTTATTGCCAGGCCTCAACAGGACCCAACTTAATCTGCGCGAACTGGCCGATCCGGGGGTTTATCTGATCAAAATAATGGATGAATCCGGTGATTACCAGGCCGTACGGATTAGTCTTACTTATTAATGGAATACTCATCAATATATCAAGGATGGTGCTCTCAGGCACCTTCCTTTTTATCCGCCCTCCTACGCTATTCCCGCCACTTCGTTGCGGGAATAGCTTCGGCGGGCAAAGGCGGGCGAAGCTAATCAATCGACCCATGATAGGACTTCAACTTCCCCACAATTTCCATACGCGTGAATACCTCAGCGGTATGGGGGGCATCTTTGAGCTCGGCGGTAAGGTCCTGGCCAGCCCAGTGTTCGTAATGCTGGCCCTTCTGCCAGAGACGGCTTGGGCCTACGTCGTAGATGAGTCCGCGGAAGGCCACCCAGGTTTCGGGGCGGTCCTGCCCGTTTCTCAGGGCCAGTTGGGAAAGACTGAACTCACGCAATTCCATATGTTGAGATTCCTGCAATACTAAGTGAAAAATGAAAACCCGCGGATTTTTTCTTCTCCTGCTGCTCTTTACCGGCGCCTGCTTTGCCTGGTGGGTGATCCAGCTTGAGCGTCTGAACCGCACGAACCTGGAAATGCAGGAAGAACTGCTGCACCTGCGGGTGGAACAGGTGCAAAACCAGGTGCTTTGGCAGGGCATTAAAGACAGTAGTGCCGAAACTCCTCTGCGTATCCAGGTGGGGTCGCTGGTATTTTTTCTCTCTGAGGCGCAATGGAAAAACTTAAAAAATCAATACCCCCAGCTCGAACTGAGCCGGGACGGGGATTACCTCTTCATAGAACCCCGGACCAGCCACCTTGCTTTTATCCGGGAGAAGGCGAAGGCTGTAAGGAACCGGCAGATCGCGGAGAGCAGCCTGTTCTTCTCCCTTTTGTTTATTGGCTTTATCTGGATCTATAAAGGATTAGTCCAGGCCATAGACCTCAGCGACCAGCAAACGAATTTTCTGGTATCTATTACCCATGAGCTTAAAACACC
The DNA here is from genome assembly GCA_003531115.1 of Bacteroidota bacterium. GTDB lineage: Bacteria > Bacteroidota > Bacteroidia > UBA8524 > UBA8524 > UBA8524. The sequence continues at coordinate 7,950 of DQHT01000090.1, forward strand.
CATTGCCTCTTCGCGCCTGCTTTTTGAAACCATGGTACGCCACCCGGTGGAGGCGGAAAAGGTGGTGGAACTAAGCAGGGCGGGTATTGAAAGCAGCAAACACCAGCTTGACCTGGTAGAATCCCTCCTTATTGCCTCGCGGCTTGAAAATCGTTCCCTGGAATTTCCCCTGCACCGGGTCGATCTAAGCAGCTGGCTCCATAAGGAAGTTGAACTCCTGCAGCGCGAGTATCAACATGCTCTTAACCTGGAACTGGCCATAGCGCCTGGTATTGAAGGGCTGATCGAAGATATGAGTCTGCGTTTGAGTTTAGCGAACCTCATCTCCAATGCCCGGAAATATGCCGGAAAGGAGTCGTTCTTGTTTGTCGGGCTCAGCAAAAAAGATGGAAACGCCCTGATCCAGGTTGGCGATACCGGACCGGGAATTCCGGATCAGGAGAAAAAACGCATCTTCAAAAAATTCTACCGCCGCGGCGATGCCTATACCCATGTTCACCGGGGTACAGGGCTCGGCTTATTTATCGTGGCCGAAACGGCCAAAAGGCATAAGGGAAGGGTTTGGGTAGAAGACCGGAAACCGCAGGGAATTATGTTCAACCTTTTAATCAAATCACCATGAAACCACGTATTTTATTGATGGAAGACGAGCTTGAGTTCCGCCGTATGTTGGCCATGAACCTGGAGCTGGAAGGCTATACCGTATCGGAAGCTGAAGATGGACTGGAAGCCATAAACCTGTTTGAATCTCAACATTTTGACCTCTGCCTGCTGGATGTGATGGTTCCTTATGTAAACGGACACAGTGTTTGCGAGCGGATCCGTTTGCATCAGGAGAAGATCCCGATCCTTTTCTTATCGGCGCTGAACGCTACCCACGACCGGGTTGACGGCCTGCGCCGGGGGGCTGACGATTATGTTGCCAAACCTTTCCATTTGGAGGAGCTGTTTATCAAGATAAGCCGTCTGATCCGGAAAGGCTATTGGCTGGATGAGGCGTTGAAATCGGATGTGGCGGACAGTTCGTTATTCCGCTTTGGCGAAAACGAGGTGGACCTAAGCCGTTATGAGGCGAAGGGGGTGTATGGGAAGTTTGCCCTGACGCGAAAGGAGGCTGACTTGCTGCGCTTGTTTTTTGAACACCCGAATGAGATCCTCAGCCGGGAGCGGATCCTGCATACGGTATGGGGCTATAATGTTTTTCCAAGCACCAGGAGCATCGACAATTTTGTGTTGTTCCTGAGGCAGAAGTTTGAGGAGGATACGAAAAATCCGCTGTACTTCAGGGCTGTGAGGGGGGTGGGGTATCGGTTTACGCCGAAGGGGAGGTAGGATGTGGGGAGCGGGACCTGCGGTCTGAGCGGGTCCGCCTACGCTCGTCAAAATTGGTTATTGTCTGACGTATGTACACGAGCTTCGGCGGACGAGGGGAGCGAGGGAGCGTATGAGTCAGGAGTTCTATTTCATCGGGACGCAGAGGGGTTTGAATTTGAGGGCGTCTACAAAAACCCCGATAGGGGTGAAAGGATTGTAGAAAAATGGCGCCCCCCGGGAATACCGAAATCCTTAAACGTCGATTTAGATAACCTGATGCTTCACAAGGATTTCGGAATCAGGTGCCTTGGTCTGCCTTTGCTCGGTCCGGGATGATGTTAACCCGCAAGATTGTGGACGAGCTTGAGCGGACGACCCCACATTTTTGTTGATCCGATGTTGTATCACCCCTACGGGGTTTTTGATCTTGTGGGGCTTGGTTGCTATAATCCTTTCACCCCTGACGGGGTTTTGTTGATCCGTGGAATATTGCTTGCGCTTATTGCTGACGCGCGATTATTTTACACGGCCCGCCTTCGCTTTGTGAAGATTTCGTAATCATAGTTTTATTGTTCAAAAGCTTCGGCGGGCGGAGCGCGGAGGGGTTTGTTTGCTTATTCTGAATTGAGTCTACTTTGAAATTGCATGGATTCTACCTTGAAATTACATGACTTCTATTTTGAAATTGCACGACTGTGTTGCAGGGTCGTGGGACTGGAAGATGGTGAGATCGATTAAAGCATTGGCAGAATGGAGGACATATTAGTGCGATGGACTGAGCTAAAACTTCAGATTAGTGTCCACCCAGTACCCCCTCCGTTCGTTTGTAGTTGAAGCGGTCGGCCCAGAGGTCCTGACCGCTTCAAAAGTTGGTTTTGGGAATGACCATTGTTGTCGCTTCTTAAAAAAGATGGAATTACCTAAAAGCCAATATTTTCTCTCATTCTATCAATAAAGCGGTCAGGGCCTCTGGACCGGCCGCTTTATTGATAGAATGATGGGCCCGTAAGATTGTTCAATAGTCGAACGATCCAACATTCTAACAGTCCAAACAAAACTCATACATTTGGGTCCATGAAAGGCTATTGGCTACGATCGGGGTTTTTCACTTTGCTGGAACGGGGGACTTCGCTGCTGTTCGGCGTGGGGACCTTTGCTTTGCTGGCGCGGAGTCTGGAGAAGGAGGCGTATGGAACGTGGATGCTCTACCTTTCTGTGTATTCGTTTGTGGAGGTGGCGCGGATCGGGTTGATCAAAAATCCGTTGATCCGCTCGGCGCATGAGAAGGGACAATCGTTTGCGGTGGTGCAGTCGACGGCGCTGGCAATAAATTTATTGACGGGGTTGGTGGTTGCTGTTTTGCTTTATCTGGGTCGCTTTGCGATTGCGGCTATGTGGGGGGCGCCGGAGTTGGCGGGGCTTTTTGAGGTGTATGCGTATGGGTTTGTGTTGTTTTCGGTGTATTCCCACCTCGACTTTATCCAGGCGGCGAACATGAATTTCCGCGGGCCTTCGCTGGCTATTATCTGTGAAAAGATGCTCTTCTTCGCAGGGGCTGTTTATGTATTTTTTAATTCGGACTCCTTCCCTGTTGTACGGCTGGCCTATTTCCATATTGCTTCGGTGGGATTGGGCATCCTGATCTCCCTGATCTGGGGCTTTCGTTATATGCGTTTGCTTCGGAGGCCGCAAAAACCTGTTGCTTTGGATTTGCTTGGCTATGGCCGCTATACGCTGGGGACCAACCTCGGGGCTATCCTCTTGCGGAATATCGATACCTGGATGATTGGCTGGTTGTTGAATCCAGCCGCGGTGGCTACCTATAATGTGGCGATGCGGGTGGCTAACCTTTTTGAAACTCCTACTCAGGCGCTGGCCCAGGTCTTGTTTCCCAAGGCGATACAGGATATTAAAAAAGAGGGTGTTCCAGCTTTTAAACGGCTGTACGAAAAATCGGTGGCCTTGTTGCTCATTCCTACGATTCCCTTTACCATCATCGTTTTAATTTTTGCAGGTCCCATTGTTGAACTGCTTGCCGGTAAGGGGTATTCGGGTTCTGCCGAGGTGCTGATGGTGACCATGTTATTTGGTTTGCTTATTCCTTTTAATAAACAGCTGGGTATTTTGATGGATGCCATTGGCCATGCGCGGACGAATATGCTGTTTGTATTTCGGAATGCGCTGGTGAATACGGTTTTAAACCTGGTGTTGATCTACCAATACGGGGTGATGGGGGCGGCGGTGGCTACGTTGCTGACTTTTGTGATCAGTTTGTTTGTGGAGCAGCGGTATGCCAGGAAAAATTATGGGGTAGAATTCCTGAATATTTTCAGGGAAATGCGGGGGTGGGTTGTTCATCTGAAGGGGCGGTTGCTTACGCGTGATGGCTGACGCACGTATATCGTTAACGCGAAGGCACGGAAAGCGTTGTTTTTGAGGACGAGTATTGCTGACGCCAGCCCGAGACGCGGTTTTGTTTGCTCGGCTTATATGATTTTACAGAACCATTTTACTCGACTGAAAACAAAAACCCCGTTAGGGGTGATATGATAATAGAAAATGTGCCTCTCCCCAGAATACCGAAATCCTTACACGTTGCCTTAGGTTAGCAGGGACGCCATAAGGATTTCGGAACATCCTGTCTTCGGTTATACAGTCGAACAGTCCAACGATCCAACAGTTAGCCGGTTTGACTTTTCAGTTCAGCGAACATTTCCTGCAGGGGGATTACGGTGATGTTATTGGAGATGGGGTATCGTTCGTTTCCGGGATATACTAAATACCGGGCGGATACCTTCAGGTCGTCGCAACCAAGATGGAAGCCTTTGGTGACGGTGGGGGTAAGGGATCGTTTTATTTCGATGGCTATTCGTTTTTGGTAGCCATGTTCAAGAACCAGGTCAATTTCAGCTCCTGCGGAAGTCCTGTAAAACCAAGCTGTGTATCCATCAGGAAGGGAGGAAAGAATATTTTCAATAGCAAAGCCCTCCCAACTTGATCCTACGATCGGATGCCCTAATAGTTCCTCGGTAGTGGTAAGGCCTAGAAGTGCATGTGTTAATCCGCTATCACGAATGTATATTTTCGGAGATTTTACAAGTCGTTTCTTGATATTTCCAGACCAGGGCCGAAGTGTACGTACCAACAACAGGTCTTCCAATAATTCAATATATCTTTTTACTGTATGAATGGAAATATCCAGACCTACTGCCAATTTTGAATAGTTTACCTGCTCTCCCTGATTATGTGCCAGCATGGTCCAAAGTCTTCGTAGCGTTACTGCAGGGATTCTCGGTCCAAATGTGGGAACGTCTCGTTCAAGATAAGTAGTAATAAAATTAACTCTCCAACGAAAACTGCTGGTATCATCTTTCGTGAGAAAACTGTCTGGAAACCCACCTCTTAACCACAATTTCGTGTTCTCATCGGGTTGTATTTCACTCACATTCAAAACGGATAGTTCCTTAAATGCGATTCGGCCGGCCAGGGATTCAGAAGATTGTTTTAATAGTTCTAAGGATGCAGAACCCAGGATAAGGAATTGACCTGATTTCTGTCCCATTCGCCTGCGTTTGTCTATGACTCCTCGCAGGACAAGGAATATCCCTGGAACCCGTTGTATCTCGTCGAGGATCAGCAATCTACCGGCATGTGACTCAAAAAATAGTCCTGCTTCTTTGAGTTTAGCCAAATCTGCCGGATCTTCCAGATCGAGGTAAAGGGGTTCGGGATGAAAATTCCGGGCTATTTCCAGAGCTAAGGTTGTCTTCCCTACTTGTCTCGGACCTAAAATCGCCACAGCGGGGAATTCCTCGAGTAATTGGATGAGTTCTGTCTCCGTTTGTCTGTTGATCATCCTTGCAAATATGATATTATATTTCATATTTGCAAGGATATCTGTGTGGGATCGTGGGACTGGATTGTGGGACTGTGGGATCGTAGGATTGACAAAAACAGTCTTTCAGTCAAACAGTCCTACAGTCTTAGAATTCGATCCCACAAGAAAGACATACCCTAAGCTGCCGGGTTGAATGTCCCCGTTTGGCGATTGAGATGCAAAATTTTGCGTCTGTACGATTAGGCGAAGGATTATGTTTTTGTCTTCGATTTCCCTGAGTATAGTTGCAAGTATTCGCTTAGTAGCATAATCCGTGTCTTACCAAATTTCTTCAGTGTCAATAAATCTTCGTCCCCTGTCAATAAAAAATCTGCTTTACCATCATTGCTTAAGGCGAGTAAAAAGTTGTCTTTCACATCTCTGCAAATGTTGACTGGAGTAATAACTTCGATAAAATCCGCATAACGATGAATGTCACGCAGAAGACTTGTGATCTCTGAAGCAGAAATAAACTTTTTGAATTTTGGTCTTTCAACAACTTTAATGAATTCCTTTAGGAGCTCAGTACTAAAAATTAGTCTAGCACTTCCAGACTTAAGGACTTTGTCTAGTTTCGAAAATGTGCCGGAAATGAGGAAACTAATCCATAGGTTCGTGTCGACAACCAGCCGTTCAGGCTTTTTTTGCATAGCGTTTACTTCTGACTATTTCCACTTCTTTAGTAATTTCTTCAAGGGAAATGTTGGCTTTTTTCGCCCGTAATTTTTTTATCGTCGCCATGAATAAGTCCTGTTTGCTGTCTTTGATAGCAATTAAGTTCAAATCAGCCAGGTCTTGGATCAACTTTCTTGCCTTAGGATTCAATATTTCAATATTCATTGTAGACATAGTTCAAATTTAATGAAAATCTTGCAGAATGTGGCGGGTTGCGAGTTGGCGGGTTGCGGGTGGCTTGAATCATAGTTTGGTCGACGGTCAACGGACGACGGTCAACGGTTTGGGATGGGATTGCGGGGAGACAAAATACAGTCTCGATAAACCTACCGAAACAGCCATTCGTTGGCGTACACGAATTCTATATTTTCCGGGATCAGATTCTCATCCATATCGATTTGATCAATGATTAACGATTGAATGCCACCTTCCGATCTGCCAATATGTGCATGAGTTGTTGATTTATTGTTCATTGACAACAAACAATAATAATCAATATTGTTCACTGGCAATGAAGAGTTTGGGGCATTTGTCGACAGTCGACGGACGACGGTCAACGGTTTGGGATGGGATCGCGGGACTGTGGGATTGTTAAAAAGTCTATGCATTGACCCCTTGGGGTCACAAACGTGGGTTTCGGGTAAGCAGGGACGTCACAAGGATTTCGGAAGTACTGTTTTATCGGGCTCTCCAAACATTTCCAAAATACGTTCGCGGTCGAGGGTTTTGGTGAATTCTTCGTCTTCGGCGATGACTGAATCGGACAGGTGTTGTTTGTGGCGTTGCATTTCGAGGACTTTTTCTTCTATACTGCCTTTGCAAATGAACTTGTAGGCGATAACCTTGTTGGTTTGTCCGATGCGGTGGGCGCGGTCGATGGCTTGTTGTTCGGCGGCGGGGTTCCACCAGGGGTCGAGAAGGTAGACGTATTCGGCCTGGGTGAGGTTGAGTCCGGTGCCGCCTGCTTTGAGGCTGATCAGGAATATCCGGACTTCGGGGTTTTCCTGAAAGGATTGGACTACCTGAGCCCTGTCTTTGGTTTTTCCATCCAATTGCACATAGCCCCAGCCTTTTTGTTTGATCTGGTGTTCGACTAAACGGAGCATCTTAACATATTGGGAGAAGATGAGTACTTTATGATTAGGTATGATCTCTTCCAATTCATACATCAATTCCTTGATCTTGGCACCGAGTCCGATATGGCCTTCGAGCATGGAGGGGGCGTTGCAGATTTGCCGGAGCTCGTTCATACCTTTCAGGACCAGAAAGGCTGATTTTTTCCATTCTGCCTCTGTCTTTTGCTGAAAGAGATCAAGGTAATGGCGACGCATGGTTTCGTATTGTTCTGCCTGATCTTCATCCATATCTATAATTCGCTCCACGACCATCTTCTCGGGTAAATCGGCTGCTACCTGTGCTTTTAAACGGCGTAGCATAAAGGGGTAAATCATTTCCTTTAAGAGGGCCATGGATTCTGGCTTCTGGTCGTTAAAGCGGTGCTGAAATTGTTTCTGACTGCCTAAAATACCGGGATTGACGAGGCTGAGCAGGCTGTAGAGGTCGATCAGGCTGTTTTCTATGGGCGTGCCTGTCATGACCAGTTTGAAGGAGCCGGATAATTTGCCTGCTGTCTGCCGGGTTTTGGTGGCGGGGTTTTTAATGGCCTGGGCTTCGTCGAAGATGATGGTGTCGAATTTGATCTGGGTGAAGAGTTCTTCGTCACGGAGCAGGGTGCCGTAGCTTACGACAATGAGTTTGTGTTTGGCCAGTTCTGCTTTGGTGCTTTGGCGGGAAAGGCCTTGATGTATCCAGGGTTTGAGGCCGGTAAAGCGTAGCCATTCTGATTCCCAGTTATGGAGGAGGGATTTGGGGACTATAATCAGATGGGGCCCTTGCTTTTTTTCGAGTCGCCATTGTATGAAGGTTATGGCTTGTAAGGTTTTACCCAATCCCATATCATCTGCCAATATTCCTCCCCAACTCATTGCGGATAGATCGTGCATCCATTGATACGCAGCGAGCTGATAGGGCCGCAGCTCGGCATTTACTCCTTTGGGAAGCTTTTCTTTCTTTTGGTTGGGGTCTTCGGCGAGTTTGTGTTTTAAGCCGTCAATAAAATCCATGACCTCGGCCGAAACTTCATTAAAGTCGTCGACCTGGATGAGGTGTCCCATGCCCCGGTGTATTCGTCCGCTTTTTTCATCGGCAAGGCGCATGTAGCGGGCGAATTTTTTAAACCAGGCTTCCGGAATTTCTCCTACTGTTCCGTCTTTGAGGAGGATAAAGCGCTTGCCTTCTTTCAGGGCTTCGCGGAGTTGGATAATTCCGATCAATTCTTTTTCGAACTTGAGTTCTACTTCCATCGAAAACCATTGCTCGGCGCTGAATAAACGGGTTTGAATGGATGCTGTTTTGGGTTTGGGCAGGAGCTTTTGAATGGTTTCCTGTCCATATAATTCCCAGCCCTCCTGCTCTACTTTTTCGCTCAATTGGTTCAGGAGCTGAGGTAGCCTGGGGTCTGTTATAGGAATTTTTATCAATTCGTTCAGGCATTGGAGTTGGAGCAGGGGATGAAGTGCGTACAGATCCATTAAAGCCCGGCGTATTTCTTCCCATTCACTGTCATCAAAAAGTTCCATAAGCACGGGGACAAAATGGAAATGAAAATCGCTTACTTTTTTGCCGTTCTGGAGTAGGATGCAGAGCTCGATGGCAATGCCAAGGTTTTTATCATCCTGCTCAGAAAGGTAAATTTGCAGCTTAAAGGATTCAACGGGGACAGGTATTTCTACTTTCCTGCTTTTGGGAAAGATACCCAGGGAATGCAATAACTTTTCGGTTTCTTCAAGCAAATCGGGCTGGTTAAGCACCGCAAATCTGTCGCTCTCATGCAGGCGATTGAACAAGGGACCGTACCAATACGGATCAAGAAACCAAAGCGTATGGGCTGCCCTGTCGTGGATGAATCCATCGCCATAAAGGGTTCTCTTTTTTGAACCTAACATGGGAATATTGTTCAAAAGAATCTGATAGACACAATATTCCCCTTCGAATTCTTTTCTTTCATAAGTGAGTTTCCCTCTAAAGTTAAGCTGAATGGGCTGTTGAACGTTTGCCGTTTTACCAAATTCAAGGTAATAATTCGGAATCTGAAGCCAGCTTGGGGCATGGAAAAAGGCCCTGCGGAAAAAAAGCACTCCATTTTCGCCTTCCCAATCTTCCACACCATGCACAGTAAGGCTACGTTCAAGATCCGAGAGTCCGTACCAGGGTATTTCATCCTGATCCATTTCACGGATACTTTTCAACTTTTGGGGCTCCCGTTTGTAGCGTTGCGCACAGGCCAACTTCGGACGAGGTCGGTCTGTGAAGTCAGCCTCCCAGGCAATTATGGGGAAAGAATCCGCAAAATGAGAAGGCGCTTCGATTTCAGTGACGTGGGGCATTACCCATTCCAGCTTACCCAGGAACTGTTTTTTTTGTTCCGCAGTGAGAACAGGTTTCAGGCTGAAGCTTCCCTTATGAAAAGCCAGTTTAAACTTTTCCCGAATGAGCCAATGGGGGAAAGGGAGGTTTTCTGCGGCGTAGTCGACAAAAGATTCTCTGAAAGACTGAAAGCGGCTTAATTCCGGGTGGCTGAAAAAATACAGGGATAGTAGGTTTCTTTCATGCTCACAAAAAGGATTTGCCTCCACCTTGCAGGTGCAGGAAATTTCGAAATAATAGGGATCGGTTTTAAGAAGGACCTTTGCATTCGGACTCCCCTCCATCATAAACTCAGCCTGCAGGTTACGCTGCACCAATTCGAGCACGATGGTTCCCTCATATTCCGGTTTTTCAGGAACATGGCCTGACTCTTTGATAAAGGTAAAAGCACCCTCACGTTTTAAAACACGAGCGGCTAAGGTGGTTTTCCGTTTGAGTTCTTCCAGAGGAGTTGCTATGGGCGCATCTTCCCGGATTTCAGCAAGCTTTTTATTCTTGAAAAGTTTGATGGTTGAATCGTACTTATTCATAAAAAAGCCCAGGGCAGCCACATGTTTGCAGGGATCTGTGCGGTCTTGTGCATAGGGGCAGGTGCAGGACCATCTCAGCTTTCTTAACTGGTTTCCATGTGCATAAACCCTGACATCATAAACATCGGTTTCGCCCTGGAGTTTCATGCGGATATCTTGTTGATTCCAGGAGACGTCTTTGATGCGTTTTACCTGTGCAAGGCTTCTCCCCCGCTCGAATACATTGGGGAAAGCGTTGTTGCGGACTTCCCAGGTGGCGAATTGGATGAACTTTAATGAGAGGCTCATGGGGGCGAAAATAGGGAAATGCGCAGTTATGAGTTATGAGTTNNTTCCAAAGTGTCGTCACCCTGAGCCGGCAAACGTATTATTAGCCTTTGCAGGAACCTCACGCCGAGTCGAAGGGTCAAAGTTCAAAGTGGGATTGCTTGGTGAAGACGGGTGTTGTTTGAATCATAGGTTTGGTCGACGGTCAACGGACCACGGTCAACGGTTTGGGATGGGATCGTGGGATTGTGGGATCGTGGGATTGTGGAATCGTGGGATTGTGGGATCGTGGGACTGTTGGATCGTTAAAAAGTCTACGCTTTGACCCCTTGGGGTCACATGTTTATAGAAAATGACGCCCCCATTGAATACCGAAATCCTTACACGTCGTTTTAGATAACCTGATGCGCTACAAGGATTTCGGAAGTACGGAATTTGGGCATGGGATTGCGGGGAGACAAAAACTTGATGAGGGGGTGAGGTGAAGAGGGGTGAAAGGTTCGCTACCTCACATATCGTTTAATGAAAGGGCGAGGTATTTGATTTTATAGCCCTGGAAATTTTGGTTGAGCCGGGTGGCTTTTTGTTTTAATTTAGGGATGCTGATATTATCCCGGTTCTTTTTTACTTCGGCAATCAGAACGGTTTTTTTCAGCTCATTAATCGCCACAATATCTATTTCGTTCTGATTATCACGCTCCCAGTACGGTCCTATATGGTTGTAATTGTTTTCGGACTTTAGTTTTTCAATAAAATAGCTCTCTAAAGTTGATCCACTAAAGGTGGAATAATCACGCTGAATAATTTCCTTCACATAATCCAAATTCCCTAATTCTACAGCGCTTCGGTATTTGTAAATGAAGCGAAACCAAAATTTTAAAAAATTATCCATAATAACGTATTTCACAGCACGGCTGTTTGGCTTTGACAAAATGGGGCGGACTTTTTTGATCAGTCCAAATTCGTTTTCCAATCGCTCGAGAAAACCTCCCGTTTGCATTTCCATAATGGATTCAATTTCTACACGGGACGATTTGCCGGAAGCAATTAATGACAGGATGGAAAAATAATTTCCATAGTCTTTCCCAAACTCATCGATCAATACATTCTTTCCTTCCTCTAAAAAGAGGGAGTTTTCGGATATCACTTCACTTAAAATTGCCGGTAATGTAAATGCACGTGCCTGTACCAACAGTTCTACATACTTCGCAACTCCTCCCGTAAACAGATAAAAAGCCAGGAGATCTTCTTTCGAATAATTCGGGGCGTAGTCGTTTAGAATTTCTTTTAATGTTACGAGATCAAGGGCCTTAAGATGAATACGTTGGGTAGCTCTTCCAAACAGAGGTTCCCTGGAATTTTCAAAGATGCGGGTCATCATCGAATACACTGACCCGCATAAAATAAGATTTAGCTTACTCTTTTCTTTGTGCGTGTCCCAGATGTTTTGCATTTCCGAAAAAACGGCGGAATTGACTGAGTTAAATTCCTGAAACTCGTCAATAATAAGGGTAAAATGGCGGGTTTTGGATACCTCCATTAAAAAACCAAACAACTCTTTAAAGGTCTTTATTTGCCCAAATACCGGAATATTCAGCTTTTGTATGAGCGACTCAGAGAACTCCGCACAGAGTAAGGCTTCATTCTTTTTGGCAATAAAAAAATAGAGGCTGTCACTTTTCCCATAGGCCTCCCACAGCAATGCAGTTTTACCAATACGTCTTCTGCCAACCATTACGGTCATCTGGGCTGTTTGCGCGGCCATATCTTCTATCCGCTTTAATAAAGCCAATTCCTTTTCTCTGTTATAAAATTTCATTTCTATTGTAATGGCTATTACCGTAATGGCCATTGCGATAACAAAGGTAGGGAGAGAAATTCCAAGTTCCAAAGTGTGGGATAAGTCGACGGACGACGGTCAACGGTTTTGGATGGGTGGGACTGTGGGATCGTGGGACTGTTGGATCGTGGGACTGTAGGATTGTTAAAAAGTCTACGCTTTGACCCCTTGGGGTCACATGTTTATAGAAAATGATGCCCCCATTGAATACCGAAATCCTTACACGTCGTTTTAGATAACCTGATGCGCTACAAGGATTTCGGAACGGCGGGTCTTGGTCCATCTTCGCGCGTCAGGGATTGCAGGACGGGAAAAGGGACTCGACACCTGCGGGGTCTCGTTTTTCTGGAGGGGTCGTTCTATAAACATGTGACCCCGGTGAAGTTGGTTGGTAATGATGGAGATTTAGCTCGGGGTCATAGTAACAGATCGTGGGATCGTGGGATCGTGGGACCGTGGGATCGTGGGACCGTGGGACCGTGGGATCGTGGGACCGTGGGATCGTAGGATTGACAAAAACAGTCTTACAGTCGAACAGTCCTACAGTTAAACAGTCCCACAGTCGAACAAAAATACCTAAAATCAGTGATACGGGGAAGTTGGAATGTATTGATCTTTGTTCTATGACTGCTAAACAAAATACCCGCTTTCAGCTGATCATTTTTGGTATCGCCATAATGAGCCTGACGCTTTTCGGGGTGGTTTTTTATCAGTTTTTTTTGAAAGCTATATTGCAGTAGGCCAATTCATTAGCATGCTGTAGAAATTTAGTAAAATATTTGCTTTTTTAATCCAAGACCCTATCTTTGAACTCCTTAAATGAACTTTATGAAAAAATTAATCATACTCGCCGCCTTTGTTGGAATGGGATATGTGGCCAATGCACAACCGAGCAACCCAACTCCTCCGGTACCTTTAGATGGCGGTATTTCTTTACTCGTTGCGGCTGGAGCTGCCTATGGAGTTAAGAAATTCAGAGACTCAAGAAAAGCCTCCTAAGGAGTATTTGAAAAACATTCAGGCGCCTGGTTAGATCCTTGCGCCTTTTTTTGTTTAACACAAGTCTCGTGATCAAATCCATACTCCTCGAAAACAAAAAGGTTGTTTTTTTTCTTCTGCGTTTTCTGCTTGTGTTTGCAGGATTCAGTCTTCTTTATGCGAGTTGGGTAGATAGTTATGGAGATAAAGCAGACCCCTTTTCCTGGTGGATCGGGCATCAATTGGTTGGCCTTTTCGGCGAATCTGTACTTTCTCTTGAAAATGTGGCTGAGCGACCAGCCGTTCTTGTCAATTATCTCGGTAGTCCTGCTGTAGAACTTTTTGAAGGCTGTAATGGAGTAGCGGTTGCCATTTTATTTTTTGCTTTTGTCTTTGCCTTTAAGGGGCGCTGGTCGGATTTGTTGTGGTTTGTTCCTGCCGGACTTGTAGTCATTCATGCATTTAACCTATTGCGGCTTTCCTTGCTCATACATTTGTCGCATAATAACTCCACACTCTTCCATTTTCTCCATAAATACCTGTTCACGCTCATCATCTATGCGGCTGTGTTTCTTTTATGGGTTCTTTGGGTGCGCCTTGCTTTAAACAGAAATAAGCATGCCCAAGCTCAGTCCTAGACAATGGCTACTGCTTATTTTGGCGATTATCGGCTGGGCAATGGTGTTTGTCTTTCAGGATTTCGATTTTACCCATTTTAAATTTATTCCGGACCAATATGCTCAGGGGCATATTGCTGAAGGGGATGGTTGGCGATTTGCCATCAATAAGGGCATGCGTTTCCTTTTGAATGACCTGTTTTCCCTGCTTTTTATTTATGCGCTCTTTAACAATAAAGGCTACTCGCAATTGGCGCTGTTGGTCATGGCTTTTGGACTTCTGATTTTGCTTCCCACCTATCTGATATTGGCCATCTACTATCAAGAAGAAGGTTTCCATTTGCTTATGTTCCTTCATCGTATCACCATGAATCCCTGGTTGATGCTACTCCTGGTGCCGGCATTCTTGTATCAGGCCAATAAAAAATCAGAATAAACTATCTTCCCTTCGAATGATATTGCTTCTTCTTAGCTGGATTGTGCTTTTGTCTGCTTCAATGCGAATTTCAACCCTTCGACACGGCGTGGGAATTATGCAAAATAGGAATAGTCGTTTGCCTGCTGCACCTTCGCTATTCCTTCCACTTCGTTACAGTCATAGCTACGGTGCACGCGGCCAGGGTGACGAGAGACTGCAACATGGGCCTTTCGGCAGAATGATGCCTGGGTTGGCTGTACTGTTGTTGGTATTGCAGGTTTGGGGATTCTTTTTGCCTTTGAAGTTTGCGGGGATTGGGATCGGGATGCTTGGGGTATGGGCCCTTCGACACGGCGTGGGGAGTGTGCTAAATAGTAATGGACGTTTGCCTGCTCAGGGTGACAGGCATGGGGCATGGAAAAAAATTGCGGTGTTGCTTGTTTGTATAATGCCTGCTGTGTTGCCGGCGTGGGTGAATGATGATTTTGCGTATTATTTGCCGGGGATAAAGTGGTTTGCGGGGGAGGGATGGGTACCGGGTTTGGCCAATTTGAATGTGCGTTTTGGATTGTCTTCTTCCTGGCATGCGCTGAGTGCTGCTTTTTATTGGGAAGGAATTAGTCCTGATAGAATCTGGAATTTTAATGGGCTCCTGCTCTTCCTGTTTTGTAAAGAGCTTTTGGATCGTTTTCCTGATAAACCTTTTGCGGTTTGGGGGGCTTTGTTGTTTGGGGTGCCTTTTTGTAATGCGCCTTCGCCAGATCTGCCTGTTGCCCTTATGGGTGCTTATGCATTGATTAATCTCAAAACTTTTTCTTTTAAAGATTGGATGTGGTGGGCGGTTTTATTAATCGGGTTAAAGGCTACGGCCCTTTCTGTTCTGATCCTCTTTCCTTTGGCTTTTGCATCCATTACAAAAAAGAATTGGCCCTGGCTGGTTTTGCCTGCTTTGGCTTGTTTGGTATGGATAGGGAAAAATATGGTGCTTACTGGGCATCCTTTCTTTCCGTATGCGCTTTTTGAACAGGTGAATTCCTACCCGGCTGTCTTATTAGCGGCCTTTCGGGAGGGGGTATTGGCGGAAATTTATGGGGTGGGGTTTAGTATGGAGGAATGGCGACTTGCTGACTTGTCGGCGATGGATCGGCTTCTACAATTGGGGCATTTGAAGGGATACAAGATTGTGATGAATTTGCTTGTATTGACTGGGACGATAACCCTGCTGATCGTTTATTTGAAGAAGGAGAAAAAACAGTTTCTGGCAGCCCTGTTGATTGTTTGCGGTTTCCTGTTTTGGTTGTTTGTTACGCCCAATTACCGGTTTTTTCTGGCACCGGTTTTTGCTGCTGGCTACTTTATTCATTGGAAAAAACTGGGTGAGTGGAGGTATTCCTCTTTCCTTATTTTAATTCCTCTTTCTATTGCTGTATGGATGAACCGGGGGAATCCGGATGCGCTTCGTGTTGTTTCTTGTGCTGATGCTCCTGCACTTTCTTTTGGACACGTGTTGGTTCCGGTTCCTTATGCTGTTCCGGATTATGAGCTAATTCCATTAAAAGACAGTTTGGAAGTGTACAGGCCGCTTGATTGCATGTATTGCGGGGATGTGCCTAGGCCGTGTTATCCGGATACAGTAAGGGGGTATAATGCTATTTATGGGTATGGGTTGGGTTGGGATGGAAAGGAGTTTGGAATGCGCCTAAAACCACCTAATCTAATGAAAGAACTTCCGTAAGTCATCCCGTAAAAACGTAGCAAAAAATGCAGCACCAAATTTTGTCAAGTGCATTGTGTCGTGACTGATAAATTTACAATCCGGGGTAAATACCAATACTTCACCTTCCTTGTCATCTATAAATTCAATCAAATCAATATAAAGATTTGACCATTCTAATTTAAGTTGTTCATTTGTTTCCAAAACCCCTTCCTTCATCCTTGTCCTGTAGGTTGTGCAATCTGAAATTGACTCCATTTTGTTGTAGTGGACGCCATTACTTTGTCCAAAATCCTTGGTGCCAATTATTCTCATCTTATGAAAAGGCCAGCTAAATTGATAATAATCACCGATATCGGTTAAATGCTTTTTCGACCAAAACACATCTGTCACGAAAAAAATAAAATCCGCCTCCATGATTCTCCTAACAATCATAGAATCGAAACTCGACTGATAAATATCAAAATAGCTCAAATTAATTATAGACGCATATTCCGATTCAAAGAGGATATTACAAAAATCTCTTCCAAAACTGCTTCCAATAACCAATGTCTTAAATTCTGAATCGGAGTTGAAGTCTCTGTCAAACGTTCTTATATTCTCGTTATACCTACTATGAGGTCGATTAGATAAAGACAGCGTTTTTAGATTAATAAGGTTTTCAGATTTTTTGATACCTAATTGCGGCACATCTCTTACTATTCCAGCTTTCAGATAGATAGCTAGCGCTAATGAAACTACCAAAATCAGGCCCATTGATAGAATCCCAATAATGAACTTAGAAGAAAATCGTTTTATGTCTCTAGCTGGATTTTCGATATAATAAAAAGTAAAAACCGACAATATGCTGGTAATTAGAACAAGAAACATGGCGTTCAATTCAGACATCTCCTCGATCCATATATATCTGGAAAAGGCAAATACAATTTGGTGCCACATATATAGGCTAAAACTAATTTTTCCGATAAATGACACCAACATATTTGCCATTATCAAATCATAAATACGATTGACCCTGCTAAGATTTCTGCCCATCACCAAAATTCCCGCTGAAATTATCGTTATCAAAAGCACTTTTGTTCTGCTACTAAACTCAAATGGAAGGGCCAATACCAGAATTAACACTCCAATTAAAATGAAACCAAAAAAGGCTCGATATCTTTCAACCGATAAATCAGGTTTCTGGATAAAAGCTAAAGCCACAACTCCACCTATTGAAAGTTCAAAAAAACGATATTGTATAAAATAAAACCTTGCAGAATCATTAGGCGTATAAACAAATGCAATTAACGAAACAACTGACAATAGAATTAAAAGAGTCAAAATGTACTTTGATTTTTCTCCTTTTAAAAAATAAAATAAAAACGGGAATATTAAGTAAAACTGTTCCTCGATTCCGAGACTCCAAGTATGCATTAAGGGATTGAATTCATTCTTAACAGCCCAATAATCAGAATTTGTGAGATACAATAAAATATTGTTCGAAAATAAATTTGATGCAATCACGTTTTGACATAGGTTTTCCAAGTCATCAGGCAACATGAAAAAATATCCAAGCACTAAAGCGACAAAAGTGGAGAAAATCACTAAAGGAAATATTCTCCTAATGCGCCGCTCATAAAATTTCCATATCGAAAACTTATCCTGCAGAATCTGGTTATAAATTATCCCGGTTAACAGATATCCGCTGATTACGAAAAAAACGTCTACACCTAAATACCCATACGGGAGATATCCGAGATGGAATAAAATAACGGCTATAACAGATATAGCACGCAGTCCATCAATATCTGATCTATAATTTTGAGGCAAAAGTGCTTTGTATTTAAGAGCTCGCTAGTTGAATCGTTCCCTCATTATTCAATTGAGGTTATAAATAACAACTTTCGATACGTAAATCTAATTCAGTTTGTGAAAAAAACAACTTGTAAAATAAATATTCCAAAACACTTTAAAAAGAACGAACTTTTTAGGTTCCGATACACCATGGAAATTTTGGAATTATAATACCACATACAAATGACCCAAATCAATTCGAACGAGCAGGAATCCCAATTACGGTGGTGTTGTCCGGAATATCTTTTACCAAGTATACAAACTCATGATTCAATTCAAAATTCCCAAATATATGTTTCGAAAGCCAAGGTTCTAACAAGCAGGTGTTTGATCGGCGTTCTCTTGTCAGAACTCCACCTACTCTATTCCCTCCACTTCGTTCCGGTCATTACTTCGACGGCGGGAATTGTGGGATGGGATTAGTAGGATTGCGAGGTAAAGGCTCGAGGGGCTTGAATCCTAGGTTTGGTGAGGGGTTGAGGAGTTGAGGGGATTTGAGGACTGGGATAAATTGCCTATGGGCCCTTCCAAAATCAAAAAACCCGTTAGGCTGTATGATAATAGACAAAGGCGCCCCCCTTGAATACCGAAATCCTTAAACGTTGCCTTTGGTTAGCGGGGACGCCTCAAGGATTTCGGCAGGACGAAAATTGGGTCTGGGGATGGGCCGATATCCTGGTTTAGGAAATCTTAAGCAGGAAATTATTCAAATCATGCCCGAAGTAGGCTGCTACGTGCTCGTAGGTGACGGTTTGGGGGAAACAGATATTGTAATGTGATTTAATTTCGCGGATACGGCGTTTGGCGGTGCTTTCTGACCAGCCATAGATGATACACAGGTCTTTGGGTTTGATATTCAGGACATTTTTAACTTTCATTGTACGCTTCATTGGTGAAAAATATCGTGTGTTTTTATTCGGGTCCGGACACGAACTAAACTCGGACTATCTACGGGTTATCTACGGGTCATCTAGCGGTTATCTATAGGACATCATCGAACTATGTACCCTGCTGCCCCGTTTCTATGCGCTTTTGTAAATAACGAAGGCTTGGGTGAGCTTGGTTTGAATGAATTGTCAGGATTCTGTCAAAATTAGTCCATGGACCATGGACGATAGACCATGGATTGCTTCGTGGGTACATAGGGGCATTTGAGTCACTTCGGGCTTGAGAGAAAGGGCTGGGGCGAGAGCTTCCGGTCTAACCGGCTCTCGACTCGACGTCGCCCTTCGACACGGCATGAGGATTCTGCAAAATATGAAAAGACGTTTGCCTGCTCAGGGTGACGGCACCATGAATTGGCGGCTCGAGCTGACTGACTGGATTATGGCCTATGATTCGACGCCAAGAAGTAAAACTTAAACCTTCATAAACTTTCATAAACCTTCATAAACCTTTTTAGGTTCACTGGAGATCAAAAAGGATCACTTGGGGTCAAAAGGGGTCAATTAGGGTCAGGGTCACAACTTATGCGTTTTTCAGGTGGTTTAAAGGGATATGGCGCCGCGAGGGTGTCATCGGGTTAAGGGAATGCCTGGTATCAATCCCACTAAATTTTACTACAATGGCAAAACAAATTGGCCTTATCAAAATCAAAGGGAAACTGGGAGACACCAGTTTCTACAAAAGCAAAGATGGCTACCTGCTTCGTGAAAAGGGTGGCGTAGACGGAAACCGGATCAAATCGGATCCACGTTTTAAACGTACCCGGGAAAACATGTCGGAATTTGGGCATTCAACCCAGATGGCGTCCAAACTCCGGAAAATGTTGGCTCCGGTCATCCAGAAAATCAAAGATGGACGTATGTCGAATCGCTTGGTTGCCAAAATGCGTGAAGTGATGGATACCGATATCACCCATGCCCGGGGAGAGCGTACTGTAGTTGATGGTAACCTGGGCTTGTTGACGGGTTTCGACTTTAACTCCGGCTCTCCCCTATCGACTACCTATTTCGGTCCGTTCACACCTAACCTGGATCGGGCAACGGGTGATGTGGACATTGAAATTCCGGTCTTTGATCCGGAGGATTTTTTGGCTTCCCCTGCCGAGAGCTCCCATTTCCGCTTTGTACTGGGTGTGCTGGAATGGGATCCCCTTGCCGACTCGGGCAAACTGGTGGTAGAAAGAAGTGCCTATCTGCCGAATAATGCCACGCTTAGTGGTGCACTGAACCTGGCCGGACAGATCACTGCAAACAGTACGCTTCCTGTGCTCTTCGTTTTGGGGGTTGAGTTTGCACAGCAGATCAATGGTTCGAACTATGTGTTGAGTGATAGTGGATTCGTGAGTGCGAGGATTGTTGAAGTGAGTGTATAACTCTCAGGTGTGTATTACTCCAAGTTATGAGTTATGAGTTATAAGTGATGAGTTGGGGAATATGCAACCTTTAACGGTTCCGGCTATGGGCCGTGGTCGATTGACTGTGGGCCATAGCTCGGGGCCTATTTAAGAACAATAAAAAAACATTCAAATATGGAGTTATTTCTATTGCGTCGCTACCATTCGCTGGGTACGAATGGAGAGATATATCATGAGGGGAGGCCGGTTGTTAAGACCATTGAGCTGCCCTGGAGGTGTAATTTAAAATCGGTGAGTTGTATTCCAGAGGGGAGCTATCCGTTGGGGATACGGATCACGGAAGCCAGGGGAAAACATCTGGAGGTGATGAATGTGCGGAACCGCAGCCATATTCTTTTTCATGCGGGCAACGAGGTTTTTAAGGATCTGCGTGGATGTATTGCTCCTGTCAGTCATCATGTTAGGCCGGGGGTTGGTTCTTTCTCTCGAGATGCATTAGCTGAACTGGAGGCGTTGGTTTTCCCGGTGCTGGAGGGGAAGGGTGAAGTGATGCTTCATGTATGCGATGAGGAGGAATGGTAGGGAGAGAAGCTCCAAGTTCCAAATTCCAATTTCCAAGTTCAAGTGGGATTGCATGGTAAAGACAGGAGTAGTTTGAATCATAGGTTTGGTCGACGG
>DQHT01000062.1 GCA_003531115.1 Bacteroidota bacterium
TATGGGACACATCAAATACACCAACAGATTTACGAACCTGGAGGTGTTCCTGAATAAGATTGCTGTACTGCACCGGCATCAGATAACCGGCAAAAGGAACCATTTTGGCACCAAGAGAAATGTGTAAATCGCTGAGGGCAGTTGTTTTTAAGGCTTCGCTATTCATGATCGGAATAAATTGACGTCAAAAATACGTCTTCGCTCTGTTTTTTAATGATTATTAGCGTGATTTGTTTCCTATGTATCCGGTTCTCTTCCGTTTTAAAACCCCTTCGTGGTTATCCTGGATCTTCCCGGATACGGTCACACTCTACAGTTATGGCTTTTTGATCCTGCTTGGGATCGTGACGGCGTATTATTTTGTTTGGCGGCAGCGCAAGGCTTTTGCTCTCGATCATGATAAAATTTCCGACCTTTTCCTTTGGGCATTTGTGGGAATATTTGTTGGCGGAAAGGTGTTTTTCTATTTTGAGGATATCAGCCGCTATTTGGGTGACCCTTCCCTGATGTTCCGAAATATCGGTTCAGGTTTCGTTTTTTATGGTTCTTTTCTGGTAGGTATTCCCGTTTTGATCTGGCGGTTTAAAAAAATGAAATTGCCCGTTATGCCCATGTTAGACATCATCGCTATTGCCGGTGCTATTGTGCATGGATTCGGAAAAGTGGGTTGCCTGATGTCGGGATGCTGCCATGGAAAAGTCTGCGAATCAGCCTTCAGCCTTACCTTCCATCATCCTGAATCCTCCGCAGAGCCTTTACATACGGCCCTGTACCCGACTCAAATCTACGATGCGCTCTTGATCTTTTCCATTGTTGGGTTTATGATCGGGTATGCGAACAGGAAACGTTTTCACGGACAGCTCATGTTGTTTTATGCCATTTTCTATGGGGTAGGAAGAACCCTGACCGAGATCTATCGGGGCGATGAGGAAAGAGGGTATATCATCGACGGGATAATTTCACATTCCCAATTTTTAGCCCTGCTTATTCTGATTGGCTCGGCCATTTTATGGAAGCGATGGAAGAAAAAACATCCTGTCAGGCGATAAGTTCCAGGACACCTGCCTGCATGGATATGGCAAAATCCTCCCAGTGATAAACCTCTCCATCCATATGGCAAACCAGGCGCTCATCGGCCTGCAAGTGTATCGATTTTGCATTAAAAAGCCGGACAAAGGGAAGTTGGGTATGGGTTCCTTTTTCCATTTTGCTGAGATGCAGGATGCGTTGAAGCAGCGCTACCTGCTCTATCCAACAGCATTGAAAAACACCATCCCTGAAACTTGCCTGGGGAGTGATCTTGAAGCCACCTCCGAATTCCGACCCGTTTCCTACGGTAAACAACAAACTGGGGCCTTTTGTAAGCGTTCCGTCATGCTCAACGCGAATCGGCTTTTCCCGGTATTTAAAGATCTGTATGATCACGGCGATCAAATAAGTCAGGTGACTTTTCCAGCGCGAATTATTTTTCAGAACCTCAGCAATCTTTCCATCGAAACCAATTCCAAGCCCGGTAGCAAACAGAACCCCGTTGCAAAGTCCAAGATCGCTAAAAAAGGTTTTGCCCTCGAGAAGGTGGTTTAGCTGAATCTCAATACGCGCACTTTGATGAACCAGCCGGGAAAAGTCATTGCCGCTACCCCCGCTAATCAGACAAACCGGCAGGGGAGGAATTCCCCAATAATTTAGAAGACGGTGCAGGGTGCCATCGCCTCCTATCAGTATCACCCTGGAATAGTTAAGCCAGTTGGGTGGAGCTATGTTACGCGTTTCAGGGGTTTGTAGCGTATCCCAAATAATCGAATGGCTGCTCAAAAAACGCTCAACCTTTCTAAGCACGCGCAATGAACGGCCTCCGTTGGCGCAAGGATTCGTAATGAGCAGGGTTTTCATTTCAGCGCAAGCCTGATTTGTTGTTCTTTTAGTTTAAAGCTGCGGCGGTGCAAGGGACTGGGTCCGTTTTTAATTAGGTACTCCCTGTGATGGGCAGTGGGGTATCCTTTGTTTACCTTCCAATTATAACCCGGAAATTGCTCGTGCGCTTTTTCCATAAAATCATCGCGGTACGTTTTGGCGAGGATGGATGCTGCGGCTATACTCATAAAACGGCCATCTCCTTTTATATAGGTCTCGAAGGGAATTGTTCCGTAAGGTTTAAAGCGGTTTCCATCAACAAGAATAAAGTCCGGCTGCTGCTTTAAGAGTGCCAGAGCTTTATGCATGGAATGGATGGAAGCATTCAGGATATTCATTTCATCAATTTCACCGGCTGTGCAGGAAGCCACGGCAAAACAAACGGCTTTTTCTTCAATTTCAAGCCGGAGCTCTTTTCGTACTGACTCTTTCAGCTGTTTGCTGTCGTTCAGCCATTTGTTTTTGTAGGAAGGCGGGAGTATGACCGCAGCGGCATAAACGGGTCCGGCAAGGCAACCTCTTCCGGCTTCGTCGCATCCGGCTTCTGATCTACCTGCTTTTACAAAGGACTTAAGCACGATCAAAAATACTTTTTTCCAGACATTGCCACAGTTTATTTGCGCTTAGTTCCCAGCTAAAAGCAGTCGCCCTTTGGCGGGCCTTATCCTGAAGCTTCAGGTAAAGCGATTCCTCTGTGCTCAGGCGAAACATGGCGTCGGCTATGGCAGCTATGGAAAGCGGATCAACGCAGAGTGCCGCATCACCGGCAATTTCGGGCAAGGAGCTGACATTGGATGTGATGGCAGGCAGGGCACAACAAAATCCTTCGAGCAGGGGTAGTCCGAAACCCTCAAAAACAGGTACATAGGTAAGGGCCCTGGCTGCACAGAGATAAGGAAGCAGTTCTTCATCACTGATCCTGCCTGTAAAATGCACCTCGTTTTTATGGGTCATGGACGCAAAAACATCTTCCATTTCCCGGGTTTGCCAGGCCTTACGTCCAATGATCACCAACTGATACTGCAAATTATCCTGCTTTTTAAAGGCATCAAAGGCCTGAAGCAAGCGGCCGATATTTTTTCGGGGATGCAGGGAGCCTACATAAACAAACCAGGGTTTACCACCGAAATGCGATTCCCGGAATGCCTGTATTTTTTCCGGGGCCATTTCTTTAAATACCGGAGAAGCACCATTGTACACCACATCGATCTTATCCATAGCAATGCCATAACAAGCGTGGATATCCTTTTTACTGAATTCCGAAACAGTGGCAATACGCGCCGCCTTTTTTGCAAAACGAGGAAAATACTTTTTATAATAGGCTGCACCGGTTTTTGAGACATATTCCGGGTAATGTTCAAAAGCCAGGTCATGCATTACCGGCACCTGGGTTATCGATGTAGAAAGGGATAAAAAGCCATCAGGCGACAGAAAAGCATCCACCTTCCATTTCCTGAAAAGTGCCGGCAGGCGCCATTCGAACCAGATATAATACAGAAAGGGATGCCGTGCCGGAGGAAATACCTTTACCGGAATAATATTCGGTGCATAGATAAAGGAGGCATCGTAATCCCGGTCGAAAAAGAAAACAAACTCATGTTCCGGGTGCGAACGGGTGATACGTTTGAGCACCTCATCGCTAAACCGACCCAGTCCTTCGAGGCGGTCTTTTAGCAAAAACCGGGCATTAACGGCAATGCGCATTATTGATAAAGTTCTCCATCAGCAATACACCAACGGTTAATGTATTCCCAGATATACAGTTCCTTCCCGTTTTCAAGCTTGATCAGCCATTCCTTATTATTAATATTCGGGGGACCGTAAAAGTCCTTCATATAGGCATAGAGTTCGAAATGATCTTTGTAGTCGATGATCACTTCATACAAAATGCTGTCTTTGGTGAACAAGTACAGGGTATGGGTAAACAGCGAATCATTTTTATGGTATTCCTTAAGTTGAGGCGTCCCCTTAAAGGAATTACTGGCTTCGAGGTAGGGACCCTTAATTTTCAAAAGCGAGTCCATATGCATGCCGATAAAAATGTTTTGATGGGATTTCGGAAAGTATTTCTCCTGTCCGTGCCCAAAACCGAAACCTATGCTGCCCAGGATCAGTATCCAGAATAATTTATTCATTATACAAATGTGCAGATTTTTGCGCTGACTCACCTATTTTCGAAGCCATGGCCGGATCTTTTTTGTCCAATTTTTCATTTACACTTATCCTAAATCTGCTTATCAAGCTGTTTTGGGTTTTTGTGATCGAGATCTCTGTACAAAACAGCCTGGGTGCTGAAGTTTATGGCGTCTATTTCGAATCATTCAATTTTGGCTACCTCTTTTTTATTCTCCTCGATTTTGGCCTGAGCAATTACACCAACCGCACTGTAGCTGGCGACCCCGATGCCCTTCGTCAGTTGTTCCCTTCCATCTTCAATATCAAGATCGTTCTTACACTGGTGTATCTGCTGGTGCTTGTTCTTGCAGCCCTGCTTATGGGATACGAAGCCCTCCATATGAAGGTTATTTTGTTCATCGGATTGAACCACGTTCTGATGTCGATGATGCTGTTTTTCAGGAGCAATATCGGTGGCTTGCATCTGTTTAAAACCGATGCGGTTATATCGGTTATGGATCGTTTGCTCATGGGAATACTCTGTGCGGCTTTTTTGTGGTTGCCAAATATGAAAGACAGCTTTAATCTGGATTATTTCCTTTTTGCCCAATTTGTCGGCTATTTCGGGAGCATGTTGCTTGCCTGGCTGGTAGTTGCCAGGCATGGAGGAAAAATCCATCCGGCATTCGACTTGAAACTTTTTCTGGAGATGCTCAAAAAATCTTACCCATTTGCGCTGCTCTTCTTTTTAATGGGACTATATACCCGAATCGATTCGGTGATGCTGGGCAGGCTGTTGCCCAATGGGGAGTTTGAAGTGGGCATTTATGCTTCTGCATTCCGTATTCTCGATGCGGCAATCATTTTTGCCGTTCTTTTATCCGGACTACTTTTACCGCTTTTTTCACGAATGATCGCACAAAAAGAATCTGTCAGGGAGTTGGTAGTAGAAAGTTTCAATGTGGTATTGATCGCGGCCATGGTGCTCCCTTTAAGTTGTTATTTTTACGCCGATCTGATCTATCCTTTTTTGTATGATGCGCATCAGATCTATGGATCCAAGGTTTTTTCCATTCTGCTGATTAATTTTATCCCCATGGCCATGGGCTATATTTTTGGCACCCTGCTCACGGCCAAGTCTGAACTCCGCCTTTTAAATTATATCAGTGTTGCCGGATTGATCGTCAACGTGGGGCTAAATCTCCTGTTTATTCCCCGATGGCAGGCTTTAGGAGCAGTTTATGCCACGCTTATCACCCAAAGTCTGGTTACCTGCTGTACTTTTTATTTTTCCCTTCGCTATTTCAAGTTACGCGTATACGATTTAGTGAATATTCGGGTTATACTGTATGTCATGATGAACATAGCCGGCTTTTTTCTGATCCATACTTACTTATGGAAGGATGGAAAAGGCTTGTTGATCAGTCTGGTTTTGGGTATGCTCTGGGTCTTTCTGTTTAAGATCATCCGTATAGATGATTTAAAAAAGCTGATAAGCTCCAAATCGACATCTTCCCTAAGCCATTGAAAAGCTTAAATTTGCCGCAATTATCAAACGAATGAAGGAATCCAAAAACGCATATGATTTCAGTCTGGTGGAGGTGATACGCTTTGCCCTGCGCTGGAAATGGCATGTACTTGCGCTTACCACCCTTGCAGGAGTGGCGGCGGCTGTTTTTAGCGGACCGCGCTTTATCACCCCGAAATTCTCTTCCACGGTAGTGTTTTATCCATCAACGATCAACTCCATCTCCGGGGTTGTGCTTTCCAATAATCAGTTTAAGGATAAGGATGCCCTTGAATTTGGCGAAGAGGAAGAGGCGGAATACGCTTTGCAAATTTTAAACTCATCTCCTTTAATGACAAGGGTTGTGGAGCATTTCGACCTGATGGCGCATTATGATATCGATCCTGAGG
Organism: Bacteroidota bacterium; assembly: GCA_003531115.1. Taxonomy (GTDB): domain Bacteria; phylum Bacteroidota; class Bacteroidia; order UBA8524; family UBA8524; genus UBA8524. Next base: position 5,947 of record DQHT01000062.1, read on the forward strand.
GATCTTATCCCTACACGAAACTGGCTCAGGAGATCAAGTCGAACATTTCTTTTAAACGTACCGAGTTACTGTCTATAGAAATTCAGGTATTGGACAAAGACCCTGAAATGGCCGCGAAGATTGCCAATTATATTTCTGCGACCCTCGACACGGCAAAAACAGAAATACAAAGGCAGGTGGCTGCAAAAGCTTTTCAGATCATCGAAAAAGAATACCAGGCGAAACTGGCTCTGGTGGAGGAGTTAAAAGACGGGATCAACGCCTTGAACAGTGGCGAAGAAATGGTGAATAATCCCTTTGCCCGAAAAAACAAAAAAGCGGCACGGCAAGATGCCCTGCTCAATGCCGATAAGATGCAGGGTGCCGGTAATAATTTGGGAACTTTATTGTCGTTGACAGAATCGCTCAGTCTCCAGGTAGAACAGCTAAACGAGCTCCAGCGTAAGTATGAGCTTGCCAAGGTAGACCTTGAAGAATATATCCCCCACCATTTTGTGGTTACCCCGGCAGCAGTAGCGGAGAAAAAAGCAACGCCGGTGCGGTGGATGATCGTGGCTATTGCTGTTTTCAGCACCTTCTTCCTGTCGATGATCATGATCATTCTTTTCGAACGCGTGCGAGAATCTTACCGGATGCTGAAAAGCGAAAATCAAAACTAAGTGCCCGCAAAAGCATCCATAGCCTGGTTTTACAGCCTTGGGATCGGTTTTATCGCCGCCTCCATTGTGGGTGTCATGTACGACATTTACTTCATCTACTTGCTCCCCGCAGCCCTGGCGGTCGGTCTGCTGGCTATTTTTCGCCTCGACAGGCTGATTATGCTTTCGGCCTTTCTGGTGCCGCTTTCGGTGACCATACAAGACCTTGGCTTTGGAGCGGGACTCATTTTGCCTACCGAGCCGATCATAATTTTGATCATGCTGGCTGCCTTGTTTAAGTTGGCGCATGAAGGGGTTTGGGACAAAGACTTTATCCGCCATCCGGTTACGATCGCTATTCTGGTTAATATGGCCTGGATATTAATTACTACCGTAAGCAGCACCATGCCACTGGTTTCGGTTAAATATTTTATCTCCCGGCTGTGGTACATCGTGGTGTTCTACTTTTTTGCCTCCCATATGTTCGGGGAGCTGCGTCGTAGTCTGAACTTTATCTGGTTCTTTTTGATCTCCGCCATCCTGGTAGTCAGCTATATCATGATCCTGCACAGTATGCAGGGATTTAGCCGGGACGCCATATTTTCCATTATCCAGCCTTTTTTCTGGATCCATGGGGTGTATGCGGCGATGATTGCATTATTGATACCCATATTTTTTGTGTTGGCTCTAAAAGGGAAGGAGTTTGAATATTCACCACTCCGAAGAAGTTTTCTTTTTTTCTTCGGCCTGGTCTTTATCGGGGCAGTTATTTATTCCTATACACGCGGAGCCTGGCTGAGTGTTCTGGTTGCCGGTTTAGCCATGACGGTATTTCTTCTTCGGGTTAACCTGAAGATCATTTATGCCGCCGTGATCCTTGTTGTCGGGGTGGCTTTGTATTACCAAAGTGATATCCGCATGGAACTCTTGCGCAATAAAACAGGTTCGAATTCAAAAAACATGGAAAAACACCTGCAAAGCGCAACCAATATTCGTAACGACCCGTCGAATCTAGAACGAATTAACCGGTGGAGTTGTGCCTGGCGCATGTTTCAGGATAAACCCTTTTTTGGCTTTGGTCCGGGAACCTACATGTTTCAGTATGCGCCCTATCAGTTGAGTTATCAAAAAACAGTTATCAGCACCAATTTTGCTACCCTCGGCCATGCCCACAGCGAATGGTTAAACCCGCTGGCCGAAATGGGTCTTCTCGGTATGCTGAGCTGGTTTGCTGTTTTTGTCATCACCTTTTTCCGCGCCCTGCACCTGATCTATTTTGCGATGGACAATCGCGTCCGTTACCTCAGTATGGCGCTTACCTTATCCCTGCTTACTTATTTTGTTCATGGATTTTTGAACAGTTACTTCGATTACGACAAAATTGCTGTGCCTTTTTGGGCCTTTGTATCGATGATCGTTTCTATGGACCTGCTGAATAAAAAACAGGAGAAAGAAGCACAGCCTGATTAATTCTAGTTAATTTGCGCCTGAATATGGCAAAGAGAGATACGGTTGTTTTCGACCTCATCCAAAAGGAGTTGAAACGTCAGGAAGAGGGCATTGAATTGATAGCTTCAGAGAATTTTGTGAGCCCCCAGGTGATGGAGGCCATGGGTTCTGTGCTAACAAATAAGTATGCCGAAGGACTTCCCGGAAAAAGGTATTATGGCGGATGTGAAGTGGTCGATCAGGTCGAACAACTGGCCATTGACAGGGTTTGTCAGCTTTTTGGCGCCAAATGGGCCAATGTTCAGCCCCATTCGGGTTCCCAGGCAAATGCCGCCACCATGTTGGGGGTGCTAAAGCCCGGGGATAAAATACTTGGCTTCGATCTTTCACATGGAGGGCACCTTACACACGGTTCTCCTGTTAATTTTTCAGGGAAACTATATGTTCCTTCCTTTTATGGGGTAGACAGAGAGACCGGTCGTATCGATTTCAATAAAATTGCCGATATCGCCAAAAAGGAACAACCAAAGCTGATCATTTGCGGCGCTTCCTCATATAGCCGCGACTGGGATTACAAAACGCTGAGGCAGATCGCCGACTCAGTGGGTGCCTTGTTAATGGCCGATATTTCCCATCCTTCGGGATTGATCGCTACCAAATATTTAAACGATCCGGTTCCCTATTGCCATATTGTAACCTCCACCACGCATAAAACCTTGCGGGGTCCGCGTGGAGGAATAATTATTATGGGTGAAGATTTTGAAAACCCATGGGGCTTAACAACGCCAAAAGGAGAGTCGCGCTTGATGTCGGCTATCCTGGATTCAGCCGTCTTTCCCGGAACCCAGGGTGGACCTCTTGAACATGTTATCGCAGCCAAGGCCGTAGCCTTCGGAGAAGCCCTCACCGACGAATTTAAAGCCTATTCCGGACAGGTGATTAAAAATGCCCGGGCCATGGCCGCAGCATTTATGGAGAAAGGGTATGAAGTGATTAGCGGGGGTACCGATAACCACCTGATGCTGATCGATCTGCGCTCCAAAGACCTGAATGGCAAGTTGGCAGAAAATACCCTGGTTCAGGCCCATATCACTATCAATAAAAACATGGTGCCTTTTGATGATAAATCGCCCTTTGTTACTTCGGGAATACGCATCGGTTCATCAGCTGTCACCAGCCGTGGCATGAAAGAAAAAGATGTAGTTCATGTTGTCGATCTTATTGACGAGGTGTTGATGAACCATGCCAATGAGGCAAAAGTGGAAGAACTTGGTAAGGAAGTTAAAACCTGGATGAAGCAGTTTGCGCTGTATAATTAGCGTTTAAACAGGAAGTTTTTACCGATCTGCAGGCCAAATACCGGGTAGGGTGTTTTGTTGTAATAAATACCCGACATGGCTGACGATTTGCTGTACTTATCAATAAAGGCATCCTGATTCAGAAAAAAGCTATGCCCGATCCCCACCCAGTAACTGAGGCGGTACTTTTTAAATACCGGGATCTCTTTGCCGACAGTAAACCGTAAAGGGATCATCCGGAACTTATGGGTCCCCTGCGTTTCACCAAAAGCGTAATATTCTTTTCCATCCGGTGTTGTATTGATCATATAGCCCATGCCACGGGTTTCTGTGGTCAGGAAATGGATGCCAACAGAGAAGGAAATAAACGTGAATTTCGACTCTTCAATGGAACCATAATCACTTTTCAATAGAAATACAGGCCGGAAATTCAGCCCAATTCCCCTGAGAATATCGCCTTTTTCGTTTCTGCTGATGCCTGAGCCGACATTTGACTTTCTGCTGTAACGATTCGTAAAACGACTTGAAACCTCCGGAAGGCAATAGATATTTAGCGGCATGCTCAATCGTAAATTCAAATAGTTAAACCCAGGTTCCACACGGATATTCCCCTGGAGAAGGTCCAGCGGAGAAAAACCGAGATAGAAGGAATTGTCCGATTCCGGTTTCGTTTGCCCTGACATGGAGAGCGGAAATGCAAGGAAAAGGAAGCTCAGCAGCCTAATAAAAATGCGTTCCTTCATTGAGTTGATTATTTTGAATACGGTATTCCCAAATGGCCTTCGGCTGCTTGGCATAAAGAACTGAATCTGACATGGCTATAGCGGTACCTCCTTCAAAAGGAAGGGTGCTGACCGGATTTAAATTCTGGTCCAAAAAGTACAGTGAATCAGCAGCTACCAGGGCAATGTGCGATCGATTACAAGCAAAATCGCGTATAGAACCTTTTTGGATGCCTGATACCAGGGCGAGTTTTTTATTGTGAGGCTGGTAGACCGACAAAAGAGTTTCTGCGGCCTTGGTCAGAACCATAATTTTTCCTTTTCTGGCCTTTAAATGGATGGGCTGGCCGCCTAAGTCAATCTGGTCGAGCAACAACCAGGATTGTGGATCGATGAGAAGAACATGTCGGGTTCCGAGCACAGCCAATAGTTTCGTTTCCGGATCATATTCAGCTGTGAGTATGGATCTTTCAGTCTGGAAAACGACTTGTTTTTGATGGATGATGGTGTTACCCACCAAAGAATAAGCCTGGCTGTCAACGACAAAGAAGCGCGCGTGAGGAAGACGAGTAACCTGCTGGTCGGGTACAAAAGGAGGCTCCTGCTTTTTGTCCGAACAGGAAAAAAACACGATTACAATACTGATAAGCAGTGCTATATGGATTATTTTAACCATCGTATGATCTCCGTATTTTTAATTCGGTTTTCGCGTTGAAAAATTGGGGGGATCTTCTTTCCGTCAGGAGCCTGAAGCTCTTCCAAAACGTCAAGACTTGCGCCGACGTAGGTAACTGTTTGATTTGACTTTTTCCCGAAAGTGACCAGATCAACAGTTCGGTCGACCATGACTCCCTCGAAATAAGGGACCATATACGAGGCACCCGGAGAAATGCAAAAAAGTACCCGTTTATTTGTACTGGCCTGTAGCGCACTAACGCCATTCGATTCATCCAGCACAAAAAGAACCGGCCCGACCACTTCCATCTGGGTTTCATTTTGACCCACACGAGCGAATCCGACATGCGGATAATCGCGCAGTACATCAATATTCATTAAATGAGGATAGTAAGAAGTATAGTCGTCTGTTTCCGTGTTTTTCGAACAGGCGATCAGTAAGAGGAAGCAAATAAATAAGGCGCGATTCACTGCCTGCAAGATGTAAGATTCAATTTGTAATTCAAAGTACTTATTTTTGAAGGATGAATACGCACCCGGGTGGCGAAGTCCTTCAAATTACTGCATTAACACCCTCTGTCCGCATTTTCCGTATCCGCTATTCACTCAGCAATGCCTTTCGTCCCGGGCAGTTTGTCATGCTCGATCTTCCGATACAGACTGAATTCACCACCCGCAGCTATTCTATTGCATCGGCACCGAATTCTGACGGCTGGATCGAGTTGTGCATTGTTAAAAAGCCAGATGGTCCCGGCACAAGCTTTCTTTTCGAGCATATCAAAGAAGGGGATATGCTTCAGGTAAGCGAGCCCCAGGGGAAATTTGTTTTAGAAGCGGAAACAGCTCCATTATGTATGGTGTGCACAGGCACCGGAATCGCGCCTTTTCGCGCCATGATCCTTGATCTCAGGAGAAGACACACCCGCCTGCCTATGCCGCTTACCCTGGTTTTTGGGAACCGTTTTGAAGAAGATATCCTCTATCGGGAAGAATGGGAGCAGATGCAGAAGCTTGATCCGAATTTTAAATTTATCCCCGTGCTTTCACGGGAGGAAAACTGGAATGGTGCAAAAGGCTATGTGCATGAAAGCTATCTCCCTTTAGCTAAGGCATATCCTGAGACACATTTTTATCTTTGCGGCTGGACCACCATGGTCAGGGACGCTAAGAACAAGCTGAAAGCACTCGGTTTCTCAAGGAAACAGCTTAAGTTTGAACTTTACGACTAATGAATACGAAGTTCCGTGATGGTCTTGTGTTGCTTTCCAAACTAACACCCCGAAAAGCCTGGAATGCCTTTTTGGTGTGGTTTTCCTACCATATATCAAGAACTTTTAAACGTTCATTTCATTGGGGAGATCCCATTTCCCTTAGTATTGAACCTACAACCTCCTGCAATTTACGTTGTCCCCAATGCCCAAGCGGATTGAGAGCCTTTAGCAGGCCAACGGGGATGTTGCAGGGAAATTTATTCGAGCGGCTCGTTGAGGAGCAAAAACATACGCTGTGGTACATGACCCTGTATTTTCAGGGTGAGCCTTTTTTGAATCCGGAGTTTTTGGATATGGTAAACTATGCTTCCGTAAGAGGAATTTATACGGCCACCAGTACAAATGCCCATTATTTAACCCCGGAAAATGCAAAAAAGACCATCGAATCAGGATTGAACAGGCTATTGATCTCGATCGACGGGGTGGATCAGGATGCCTATGGCAAATATCGGATCGGGGGCAGTTTGCAAAAGGTGCTTGACGGTACCAGAAACCTGATCGAAGCGCGCAAAAAGACAGGGAAAAAAGGATTACAGATCGTTTGGCAGTTTATTGTTTTTGGCCATAATGAACACCAGCTTCCGGCAATCAGGGCCCTGGCCAGAGAATACGGCGTTGACGAACTGGCCATAAAAACGGCCCAGATCTATGATTTTGAGGAGGGTAGCGACCTTTTGCCTCAAAATGAAAAATACCGGAGATATACAGAAATGAGCGCCGGTTTCGTTATTAAAAACGAAATGCTCAATCATTGCTGGAGGATGTGGCAATCCTGTGTCATCACCTGGGATGGAAAAGTGGTACCCTGTTGTTTCGATAAAGATGCCAGCCATCAATTAGGCGATATGAAAACGGAATCCTTTGGCAGGATATGGCATTCAGACGCATACAATAAGTTCCGGGAGCAGGTACTTCATGGCAGATCGAATATCGAAATATGCAAAAATTGCAGTGAGGGGACAAAAATTTGGGAATCTTAGGTTTCAGACAACGTTTTACCACTAAAAGGAGTCTTCTTATTAACAGCAAAAATTTCGTAACTTCGGGAAGTTACCTTGTTAAAAATAGTTGTTAGCGCAGCGTATGAAAAAAGTTCTACTATTTATCTTCTTCCTGATGGCCATTCTGGTTACAGAAAAGGCCCAGGCAACCCACGTTATGGGATCGGACATCGTGTACCGATGTTTGGGTAACGGGAAATATGAAGTTATTGTTCGGGTTTATCGCGATTGTAATGGTGTTCAGCTATCTCAATCGAATGTAGTTGCCCGATGCAGTTCTTCTACCATCACGATCTCCAGTCAAACCAAGGTTTCTGTAAGGGACATCACGGGTATCGATGCCAACTGTCCTACACAGAGCCGTTGTTCCGGATCCTTTCAGTATGGTGTTGAAGAACATATCTGGAAAATGACACTCGACCTGAGCAACTCATCATGTTGCGAATGGACCCTAAGCTGGGAACAGTGTTGCCGGAACAGTAATATCACTACCGGTCAGGCGGATCAAAACTTCTTTACCACGGCCACATTGAACAAATGTGTGACCCCGTGTAACAGCTCCCCTGACTTTACCAACCCACCGGTAGCGATCATTTGTTATAACCAGGATTTCGTGTTTAACAACGGAGCCCTGGATACAGTAGACTCAGGTGACTCATTGAGTTATGAACTGGTAAACGGATTAATCGGTTTGAACTCATCTGTGACCTATTCGGGAAATTACTCCCCGGTACGTCCGATGAACTTTTTCGGCTTTCCGAACCAGAACCTTTCATGGCCTGCCGGTTTCCGTCTGGACCCATTAACAGGTGACCTTATGTTCCGTCCAAATCAGGTAAACCAGATCGCTATTGTGGTTATGGAGGTGAAAGAATGGAGGATGGTAAATGGTACCATGCAGGTCGTCGGGCGAACCCGAAGGGACATGCAGATCATTGTGGTCAACTGTCCGAATAACAAAGTACCAAAAATATTACCTCCATACAGCAAACAAGCTTGTGCGGGACAAACCACCTGTATCACCATCAAAACAGACGATGACGATACGGGGGATACCGTACGGATTACCTGGAACCGGGGTATTAAGGGAGCGACCTTTACACATAACAGTGGATCAGTGAAACATGCTGAAGGGGAGGTATGCTGGACACCGACTAAAAATGACATTAGTAATATCCCCTATACGTTTACGATAACGGCCAGGGATGACGCCTGTCCTTTGGCAGGCCAATCGGTCAGGGCCTTTTCGATATTCGTCAGGGAAACGCCTGAGGCAACGCTGGAAAGCGAAGTGTTAACCTGTGGACGGGTGGCTATCTATCATAGCAATCCAAAAAATTATGCGGGTTATCAGTTCAATTACCAGATCCGGGATAGTATGAGTACGCCGGTATGGTCGGGCAACTCGGTGATCGACACGGCCTTTTTGCAGCCGGGCAGGTATACCCTTTTCCTGAACATGCAAACCTCAACGCCGTGTTTCAATATTGTAACGGATACGATCGTCGTACCTGAATTTGTCAGGGTGAACATACCGAGCGACACGTTTATCTGCGCAGGAAATCCGATGACCATTGTATCTACGACCAGTGGAGGAAACTCACCTTACGAGTATGAGTGGCGCAAAACGGGCGATACAACATTCGCGGACTCGATTCTGACGACCTCAACACAAATTACGGTCAATCCGGATACGAACGCCATCTATTCTGTACAGGTAAAGGATGCCAATGGATGTTTTAACTGGGATACGGTTAATATCACCTGGCGCCCCTTGCCGCCGGCATATGTGGGGCCTGATGTTCGGGTATGCGTTGGTACACTGGTAACGCTGGATGGCGGAAACGACTCCACCCAGCTGACCTATGAATGGAACACGGGGGATACGAGCAGGATTATCTATGTATCCGACAGCTTGAATTATATCGTAAAAGTTACCGATACCATAGGCTGTTACAATTTCGACACCACGGAAGTGCGGGTGAACGATCCACGGCCACAACTTGGTTCGGATATCTGGCGCTGTGAAAAAGACACGGTAAGGATCCCGGCTATCGGAGCAGATACCTACCAATGGTTTTATACCGACATGTATAATCCTGCGGGAGGAAACACACCGATCGGAACGAACAGCTATTATGATTATATCGTAACTCAATCCAGAAGTTTGACCGTAAAAGGAACACAAACATACATGGGGGTTACCTGTTCGGCTATCGATTCGATCATGATCAACATGAACCCGCTACCTACGATTGTGTTTAATCCCCAGGGGCCACATTGTGTTGACGCAGGACCTATCTCGCTGATGACCTATCTGGATTTCCCTACCTTGTATACAGGAACCTGGAGAAGTGATGCGAATCCGACCTATGTACAAGGCGGAATATTCTATCCGAACCTGAGCGGACCCAGTGGAAACCCGCAACAGCATCAGGTTATCTATCGGGTAACCGACCAGAACGGCTGTACCAAAGAGGCACCGGTACGTGTTAATGTACTTCCATTGCCTGAGATTCAGTTGGTCGATTCAGCGGTGCTTTGCGGAGATGTTGCAGAACTAGACCTGAGCCAGTCGGGAGGATTATTCGTAAAACACTCACCGGCTATGGCCCTGGGAGTACCTACCTGGTCAAGTTTAAATGGCAACCCTACCGTCAATGCCAATATTGTAAAAAACCCACCGAACAACCAAAAATTGTTGGTGAGCAATTTGCCACAGGGACAAGTTTATCCATTGCTGTATACCTATAAAAACAATACAACAAATTGTACGAATAAGGATACGATCTATGTACGGGTAAAAACCGTTCCGAATACCAATGCAGGAACCCTTCCGCAGTATTGCTGGAATGATGCGCCGGTGGATCTGAACTCAGCAGCCAAACCATCCCCTGCGGGCGGTACCTGGACAGCCAATGGCATTCCCCTGAATGCTTCGAATAACGGCTTCCTTCCTGCCGATGTTGGTGCAGCCAATAAGTTCAAACTACCCGGATCACAGGTAACCTTTACCTATACCTATGTGCTTGAAGGCTGTCCGAAAAGCGATGATGTCACCACACTGATCAAGGGAATTCCTGACGTGAGTCTGAATCCACTGGCAGGAATCTGTGAAGACAGCATGGCTATTGACCTGACAAACAGAGGCACACCATATTCATTCGGAGCAGGAGTATGGTCGGGTGATGGAGTAACAGATAACAAATTCGATCCGATTGCAGCGGGAGTGGGCTTCCATTGGTTGAAATACACCTACAAGAGTCCGAACACACAGTGTACGAACGACGCAAGCTTCCAGACAGAAGTACAAGCTAAGCCTACATTGACATTCCAGAGTCCGGATGCGGCCTGTGAAGGATTGTCGTTTGTACTTGATGTAGCTATACAGAACGCACCAGGATTTATGTGGACACGTTTGGGCGATGGGGTATTTGAAACGGCCGGTAGTGGTAAAACAGTATCTTACCTGCTGAAAACAGAATATTTCCCGGGAACAAATGACAACAATAACGAAGGCTTTATCATCCTTGGCGAAACCACCAACCCGAGATTTTGCCAACCTGCCCGCCTGACCCAAAGTGTAGAGATCTTCCCGATTCCTTCCATTGAAATTACCGAGCCGGAAGATGGTTGCGATACGCTTACCCGCACACTGGTGGCTATTACGGATGCCGAACCGGGATATTGGTTAGAGTGGAGCTTTGGCGACGGAACCGACACTTTCGGACAGAATATACCGAGTGTAAGCCATACCTGGATGAACGGACCCGGAACCAAGACGATCAACCTGATCATCCATTCTGACTCAGCCTTTGGATGGTGTAGAAACGAAGCCCTTCCGGTTGATGTGGAAGTATTCCCGACGCCGGTAGCTAAGATCGATGCCAACAGGTTCAGAACAACGGTTGCCTTGCCGGGCATTCAGTTCTATGATAAATCAACCATCGGTGGCGGTGGTACCATTGACTACTGGTTCTGGACCTTCGGCGACAGGAACAACTCCAGCTCAACAGAGCAGAATCCGTTCTTTGAATACCCGATCACGGAGCCTACCGATACAGGAACCTTCCCGATCATCCTTTATGTGAGAACACCGGAGGGTTGTGAGGCTTATGCACATGAAACGATCATCATCCAGCCGGATATCACCGTATTTATTCCAAATGCTTTTACACCGAACGGATTTGGAGAAGCGAAAAACGACCGGTTCTTTGTGATCGCCGATGGATTTGAAAGCTTTGAGATCACCATTTTCAACCGCTGGGGAGAACGGGTTTACCGTTCAACAGATATCCTGGAAGGATGGGATGGGATGTACAAAGGAGCCGAGGCCCAACAGGATGTGTATATGTACATTGTGAGGGTAACCTCAATGGCAGGTAAGGAGTTCGAATATTACGGAACAATTACCCTGCTACGCTAGCCATCCATAAACAGATAAATGAAAAACCACCGTTAGCAATAGCGGTGGTTTTTTTATGTGTGCCGTGCATGGT
>DQHT01000069.1 GCA_003531115.1 Bacteroidota bacterium
GGTCACCGACAAGGTTTAGTTCAACTTGTTTATACCCGCCATAAATATACGCATTAATTCCAAAATCGGATCGCTAAGCGCCATAATTTGGCTTTTTTTATAAGGGTTTATTTTTTCTATAAACTGTCGAATGGCGACTGTATTTGCTGAAGGGAACGGGTGCTAACTGTCTAAAGAATGACTATAGCATCATCTTCATTCTACCTCCGCATGCAGGCACGAAGAAATGCTGAGGCAGTCATCGGTCATAACTCGACGAGTTTTGCACCGTAACTCGACGAGTTTTGCATCATAACTCGATGAGTTTTATACCATAACTCGACGAGTTTTAAATCGTCCAAGCCTGAGAAATAGTTAGAAAGAGGGTAAGGATACTTTGAGGTCCTTAACGTAAGAAACCGGGTTATGCAGCTTTCCGCGTATTGTACATCCAACAAAGGTCAGGGTACACGGACCGGCAACCATCCCGATGGGGACCAGAAATATGATGGACGAAGGTTTGACCTCCGCATATTCTTCTACCCGCACCTTTTGCTTCTGCACATCGACCAAATAAATACCTTGTTCCGGATCGGTAGTATCTAAATAAAGGTGACTTCCATGCAATACAAAATATCTAGAAGGAACCAGCTCGTCTATTCTCTTTTTGCCGAGATCCGATATGGAAGAGAGTGTTGGCGTGTATTTGCTGACCATTTTACGTTTTGGATACAAGCCTTCTACATGTTTTTGGAGGAAGGCCGAAGGAGTGATCACTACCCGCACCCGATGCCGCTTTGGATCGAAGAGGTCAGCGGCTCCATCAAACACCCCTTCAATCTTCAAACGGATCTTAAACAATTTGGTTTTGATCGGATGCCCTTCCAACAATTGGTCGAGCAAAACCGTGTTTCGCAGTTCTTCATTAGCTACCATATCCGTCCTTGTAACACCAGTCCCACGGGACAGCATGGCTTCAATCAGGTCAACTGAATTCAATGTCTGTCTTATCAATAGCTGCGCTTTGTGCGCATCTTTTTCCTGATGGATATTGTTCGGATTGAGATAAAATTCGATCGCCATACCTGTNNCCCATAACCCATAACCCATAACCCAAAACCCCTTCCCTACAGCACCTCTTCTAAAATCTCCAGGACGGCCTTGGCCATTTTGTTGTTTTCATCCAATAAGGGATTGATCTCCGTTACTTCAAGGGCGATGGTTTTTGGGTGTTTCAGCAGGTGATAGAGCAGGGTTTTAGCTTCATGGAGTTGGAGACCATCCGGATAGGGTGTGCCGGTTCCTCTTGAAACGCTGGGGTCAAGGCTGTCGACATCGAACGATACATAGATATAATCGCAGTCTTTCAGGTATTCGATGGTTTCTTTGGCTACGGTTTCGATGCCATATTGTTTGATCTCTTTCGGGGTGTAAAATTCGATCTCCTTCTCATCGATGAGGTCCCATTCCTGGCGTTCCAGGTCGCGGATGTCGATAAAGACGATGTCGGAGGCCAGCACTTTGGGACTTATTCCTTCTCCCCCAATGGCCTTCGCCACTTCCCATAAACGGATCGTTTCTTCATCGGGATCATTGCTCTGGTTTTCAATATTATCTTCTCCGAGCAGGATAGCCAGGGGCATGCCGTGCACGTTTCCTGAAGGGGTGGTATAAGGGGAATGCAGGTCGGCATGGGCATCGATCCATACCAAACCCAGTCTTTTGTTGCCGATATGTTGTTTAACCCCGGTAACACTACCGGCAGCGTTGCTGTGGTCGCCGGTGAGGATAAGGGGGAAAAAACCGTCGTCCAGCGTTTTTTGGACCTTATCCGCAATCGCGGGAAGAACCTTCACAATATGGTTCAGGTTCAAGCCGAATTCCAATTTAGAGGGGACCCGCATTTTTTCATTGATATCATCCACCCATTCAAAGGGGTATCTGTTCAATTTTCTTCGGCCTTTGGAAATATCTGCGTAGCGTAAAGCGGCCGGTCCCAGGCTGGAACCGCGGGTGCCGGCACCTAGCTCGCTACTGATTTCAATCATTTTAATATTTTTCGATCGCATAGCTCTGATTTGCTGATGAATTCGTCTTCATTCCGCAAAAAAATAATTTCCTTTGTGACGCTTTCTCAGGGATGCAAAGCTAACCAACTCTTTCGATGCTTAAAAACCGCTACATTGATCTTATTGAACAGACTTTTTATTTCCCCAGGCATGGATTTAATGTAGTCGATAATGAGCTTACCTTCCATGATGTGCCGATGATGGATCTCATCCGCGAATATGGAACTCCCTTAAAACTCAGTTACCTCCCGAAAATAAGTTCGCAGATCCAGAAAGCAAAAAAACTCTTTGGGGAAGCCATAGAAAAACATCATTACCAGGGGAACTACCATTATTGCTATTGCACCAAAAGCTCGCATTTTTCCTTTGTGATGAATGAAGCGCTGAAAAACGATATCCATCTTGAAACTTCCTCTGATTTTGACATTCATATCATACGGGAACTCACCAAAAGAGGCAAATTCAGCAGCGACAAGTATGTGGTTTGCAATGGCTACAAAACGCGCAGCTATGTGAAAAACATGGTTCAGCTGGTGGAAGAAGGCTTTGAAAACCTGATCGCCGTTTTGGATAATCCGGATGAGCTGAAACTTTATCAGGAATACAAAACCCCTTTAAAACTGGGGATTCGGGTAGCTACCGAAGAAGAACCGAACTACTCATTTTATACTTCAAGGTTAGGGGTCAGCTCAAAAAAGGTGGTTGAAATGTACCGCGACAAAATTGCCAAAGACGACCGTTACCAGCTTAAAATGATGCACTTCTTTATCAATACAGGCATCAAAGACACCACCTATTACTGGTCGGAACTGGTTCGCCTGATCAATGTGTATTGCGACCTGAAACAGGAATGTGATGAACTGGATACCATTGACATTGGCGGTGGAATGCCCATCTATACCTCGCTCGGTGTTGAGAACGACTATGCCTACATGATCGACCAGATCGTTTATTATATTAAATCGATCTGCAGCGACCGCAATGTGCCTGTTCCCCATATCGTTACGGAATTTGGCTCCTATACGGTTGCTGAAAGCGGTGCCGTGATCTATTCCATACTTGGTAAAAAACAGCAAAATGATACGGAACAATGGTACATGATCGACAGCAGCTTTATTACCACGCTGCCGGATACCTGGGGCATCGGACAAAAATTTATTCTGCTGGCCATTAACCATTGGGACAGAACCTTTCAACGGACCAATCTGGGTGGTATAACCTGCGACGGCCAAGATTTTTACAATTCAGATTCGCATACCAACCAGGTTTTTATGCCGAAAATTGAAGAAGGCGAAACCTTATATATGGGCTTTTTCCATACCGGCGCCTATCAGGAATCCATTGGAGGATATGGCGGGATACAGCATTGTTTGATCCCCGCACCGAAGCATATCCTGCTTAATCGGGATGAAAATGGCAAGCTGGTTCATTCGCTTTTTGCTCCGGAACAAAGCCATGAGCAAATGATGGATATTTTAGGTTATTAGATTTTAATAATAAGTTTGGCATTTCCAAAAACAGAACTTATTTTTGCAGTCCTTTAAAGAATACGAAAATGGCTGTAACCACCTTACAACGTAAAGAACGCAAGAATAAAACGGCTTCCCGCCTGAAAAAACAACACAGAAAATTGTTAACGCAAGTTTCTACTGTAAAATCTCCATTTAAAGGAGAGTCTGGCGTGGTAATTGAAGAATAAGCTTTTACAGAGCAAAACTATACCTATACAATAAAAAGCCGGTTCCATGGAATCGGCTTTTTTCGTTAGCGGCTGATAATGATACTTTCCTGAGCATTCCACTCCGGGAACTTGAGATAATAGACACCCATGCTGTATCGGCTCAGGTCAATAGCCGTCTCGCCTTCAGCTGCCAGGTTCCAGCTTCCCAGATTTTTTCCCTGGGCGTCATATACCGTACAAATTGACTCGGTACCGGTAAAATTCACCACACTGAAATTTCCTCGCGATGGGTTTGGGTAGACCAAATAAGGGTCGTTGGGTCCTGCGATAGGCGGATCAGCTGACTCCTCTTTTTGCATTTCATTCTTAACGGTATTGGTGACTACAGCCTTTTGGTAATCAAAATAGATATAGGCCGTGTTGACGATGCTATCGCCATGCCGCAGGGTATTGTTTGGGTGTAATCCCACGTCGTAGGTAATAAATCCATTGCTGCCTGCCATATCTACACCACTATCGGGCAACATGATATCGGTGAAGGTCCAAATCTGAGCATAATCCGAGGTAAACTGAAAGGTGCTGAATTCATGGCTAAAGGCTCTCAGACGCACCCAGGCTAAAGGAAGTTTAATATCGAGGGTATCAATGACCGTTACATTGATGGCTGTATCTGTTCCGGTATTTTGGAAGCGGATATGGTAGCGGATATTCGTGGTTTTTGGGGTGATATGCCCCTCAGGAAAGTTTTGTTTGTCATTCGGGTCAAAGGCACCAACTACTTTCATAACCAATGAATCGCGGTTATCATAACGCAAACAGGCCGGTTCTGACCAGGCTTCCATACGCACTTTGGTATAAGCCGGGGTGAGCAGATCTACACTGCCTTTTAAATTGACTTCCGTTTTCTGGAAAGGTGCGATCGCTACTTTCCATATATAAACACCGTTGCCCAGAGAATCAAAAGGCATGATATCCGCTCCGGTGAACTGGATTTGTTCCGGGAAACTTACATACACCGGACAAACCTGAGGTCTGAACCCTTCATTGTAGATCTGAAGCACATAGTTCTCTTCAAACCCCTGACGCGCCCGGAACCCGGCTTCTGCGGTGAGGGTAATGCGAACGGCAGCGCTTGTATCGACAATACTCAGCGGAATATTATAATGTACCGAATCTCCTGCATTAAGCTGAAATTTATTGCCCCAATTGCATACCTTGGCGCTTAGGCGAGGGGGTAAAGTCCCCAATTCGATTTCATAAAGTCCTTCGCTTTCATAACCGCCAAAAATTCCTGTTCCGCTTTTTGCAAGCCAATGCCGGTCGCTATTAAGCTCTTTGACCACGACATGCTGATCGAGCATACGGTCGCCCATTGTTTTGGCACAGTCGCCGTCAATATCCACAAATAGCCGGCCTGTGAAATAAGCGAGTGCATTTTTTTCAATATGGTAGGAATTGGAGGAAAGCTCGACGAGATACAGAAACTTACCGGTATGGACAAAAATGGAACGCATTGGATCCAGAAGCGTATTCATCCTTTCCCAACTGTTTTTAGCTGTATTCAAATGGTATACGCCGGCAGGGTACAAGTCTTTATTGGAATATTGAATGCTGAAATGCTGGCCTTTGTCCTGGTCCAGATCATGGATAAAAAAGTCATCCGGGAAATCAGCATTAAGCACCATATCTCCGGCAGCACTATGATAATTAAGGAATTTAAGTTGCGGATTTTGCTCTTCCTGAAATGCCAGGGCATCCTGGGCAATTGCTTTCAGGAAAACTGTTTTGCCTGCGTTTACCCGATATTGGCTAAAAACGCCGGCGGAATACATCGCCAGGTTTTTTATAGGAAGCCCTCCGATACTATCGAATTCACCACCAAAGTACAAGGTACCCTGATAGCTGGCCAAATAATTCACTGCCCCTTGAACCGTACCATATACTTCAGCGAACTGAAATTGCGGTATTAAGCGGATCAGTTGCTTTGTTGTTCCGTTCAAATCGATCAGCAAGCCGCCGAGATAGAGTTCATTTTCGAACCAGGTCATCGTCCGTATTTCACTTCCGTCGCCAAGTTTGGAGCTTACCGATGACAGATTTACCCAGTTTTCTCCCGGAATATCAAAACGCAAAAGACCTGCTCTTGAAATTCCACCGGAAAAATACTGGTAACTCACATACATGGAAGTGTCTACCCCATAAGTAAACTGCCCGTGAATGCTATCCACACCGGCCAGCTGGAATTCAGGATATGTTTTCCAGGATGCTTCATCCCAGGTTTTCAGGCGCAGTGACTGTGCTTTATTCCCGGAAACATCCCCATCATCCAAAATCCATAATTTACTATCAAAGGCACTCGCATGGTAAATCTGGCGGGAGGCATAAGGATCACCCACCTCGCTCCATTTTTGGGCAAAAACATCTCCTCCAAAGCCTAAAGCCAGGATGCAGATGATTGGTGAAAGTAGTGTCCTCTTTTTCATAAATACCTCACTAAAGCCAGTTTAAATTCATAGTAGCGATTGGTAATATTGTAGCTATTTGAATTTTTATACAGTTTGTTTTGTGCTGTCCAATCGAGGGAAAGACGCGCTGACCAACTGTCAAGATAAAAATATTCTCCGAATAAACCACCACCGTAGCTTAGGTTCAGTGGGTTGGCATTGGCGCTAACCGTTGTCTCACTAAGGGTTTTAGGTGAAAGTCCGTTAAAAGCTTTCGACCAATTTAATCCAATACTTCCCTGGGCCCGCGCACCCAGTCGCAAATTCTTGCCCAGGGTATGGGCATAACCAAAACTAAGCGGTACGGATGCGCTGAACATTTGTTGTTTTGATTCGAACACAGTAGGCGTTACTGCTTGCCAGGGAGGAATAGGAATATAGAACATGATATTGCCATTCGTATCCATATAAGGAATTTCCCTCAACTGAAAATTATACCGTTGCACCTGGGTTTGTGAACTGAATTGTAGTCCGGCTCCGAATTCCATACCGAATTTTAAGCGGTATTCATACTGAAGGAACAGACGGAAAACCTGGCTGTTTTGTTTGGCCCCTTTTATGGTTTGTTCGTATTGACGATGGGTTTGTGTGGTATCGTTATTTCCTACCGTCAAGCTCGGGTTACCAAATCCATAAGCCAAACCAAAAGCAAGGCTTGGGGTAGTCATAGGTGGGATCCGGCTCGAATTCCTGGCAAACATGCCTGTATCCTGATCTTTCCCTTTTTTATAGGCGACCACTACAGGTATCTCAGCCTGATCCGGGGCAGGTGGCACGATATGGAAAGTAAAGTAGGGGATTTCTCCCGGACTCAGCACTTCGACACGGCGGGGCCCTTCGACACGGCGTGAAGGTTCCGCTTCGCCTGATGTTCCGTCTGCCTGCTCAGGGTGACGATTATTT
>DQHT01000124.1 GCA_003531115.1 Bacteroidota bacterium
TCCCAACAGGAAAAGATTCGCTTTCGATGAAACAACGTTATCCAAACGAAGAGGTCATCGCTCCGGGAACTGTCATCATTTCTGCTGCCGGAAATTGTAACGCCATCTCCAAGGTTGTGGAGCCCGTTCTGAAAAGAAATGGTGGGAATATCTATTACCTCAACCTTTCGCAAGACGGTTTTAAACTCGGAGGTTCGTCACTGGCTCAGGTTCTAAATAAGATCGGGACTGAAGTTCCATCCATAAAGGACGCGGCCTGGTTCAAAAAGGCTTTTAACCTGCTCCAGGATCTGATCAAGACCGATAAAATTGCCGCCGGACATGATGTGGGCAGCGGGGGATTGATTACTACCCTTTTGGAAATGACCTTTGCCGAGGTGAATCTGGGCGCCCGGTACGACCTGAGTTCACTGGGTGAGACGGATTCGGTAAAAGCCCTGTTCAACGAAAATATCGCTGTGGTATTTCAGGCAGAATCCGGTGTTGAAGCGCTATTCGCTCAAAACGGACTCGAACTGTTTAAGATCGGTTCGGTGATGGATGGGAATACCATCCAAATCATCAATCATAGAGAAAACTTCAGTTTCAACATTTCAGAAATTCGCGATATCTGGTTTAAAACCTCCTTCCTGCTGGATTCAAAACAATCGAAAAACGGCATGGCTCAGGAGCGTTTTTCCAATTACAAAAAACAGCCCCTGAACTTTAATTTTCCGGGTCATTTTAATGGCAAAGCACCTGTTCTATCCTCAAATACCCCACGACCCAAAGCAGCCATTATACGGGAAAAAGGAAGCAACTCAGAGCGTGAAATGGCCAACGCCATGTACCTGGCCGGATTTGATGTGAAAGACGTGCACATGACCGACCTTATCTCAGGCAGAGAAACCCTGGAGGATATCCAGTTTATTGGCGCTGTGGGTGGTTTTTCCAATTCCGATGTACTGGGTTCGGCAAAAGGCTGGGCCGGGGCATTTTTATACAATGACAAAGCCCAAAACGCATTGGTGAATTTCTTCAAACGCCACGACACGCTATCTGTGGGAATTTGCAATGGTTGCCAGTTATTTATGGAACTGGAGCTGATCAATCCGGAGCATGAGGTTCATGGTAAGATGCATTTCAATACTTCCCATAAACACGAAAGTGGCTTTACCTCGGTGAAAATCCAGAAAAACAATTCGGTGATGCTTTCTTCTCTTGAAGGAACAACTCTGGGGGTATGGATCTCACACGGAGAAGGAAAATTCAAACTGCCTTATACTGAAGATCAGTACCAGATCGTTGGGAAATATGGCTACGAAGGCTATCCGGCCAATCCCAACGGGTCAGACTTCAATATAGCGATGATGTGCGATGTAACAGGACGCCATTTGGTTACCATGCCCCATATCGAACGCTCCACCTTCCCCTGGAACTGGGCGCATTACCCGGAAAACCGCAAACAAGACGAAGTTTCCCCCTGGTTGGAGGCTTTTGTCAATGCCAGAGTATGGCTTGAAAGGCAGTCACAATTTTCAGCTCCGGCCTAACAGAATAAAAAATAGAAATAGCTAAAGCCGCAATTGACGGGGCTTTTTTACAAAATTTCTGTTTTTGTTAATTGCAATTAACAATTTTTCATAAATTTGTTTATTGGTATTAACAAAATGGAAACCTTATTCGAAAAATTCAGGCGGAAACTGAACTTTAGCTCCCCGCAGATCCAACGCAGCATGCACCAGGACATCAACTGGAATGCCCGGATGATCGGCATTAAAGGCGCGCGGGGAGTAGGGAAAACTACCCTCCTGCTTCAGCATATCCGTGATACGCAGAATTTTATGTCGAATGAGGTGTTGTATGTGAGTTTGGATGATATCTGGTTTAGCTCAAACCGACTCGTGGACCTTGCCGATAAATTTGTAAAAACAGGAGGCAGGGCGCTCTATCTGGATGAAGTTCACCGTTATCCGGATTGGTCGCAGGAGCTCAAAAACATCTACGACGATTTCCCGGAATTACAGCTCGTTTTTACCGGCTCTTCCTTGTTGGAGATCCTCAATGCCCGTGCTGACCTTAGCCGCCGTGCGGTCGTTTATACCATGCAAGGCTTGTCGTTTCGTGAATACCTCGAGATAGAGACCGAAAAAAAACTGCCCAAATTCAATTTGGAAGAAATTCTGGAAGAACACGAGGAACTGGCCCGGGAAATTCTGGATCAGTTGCGGCCGCTGCGCTATTTCAATGATTATTTGAAATCGGGGTATTATCCCTTTTACAGGGAGGAACCTGACCTCTATTTTATGCGGATCAATGAAGTCGTTTCGATGATGCTGGAAATCGAACTTCCTCTTTTGCGGGGTATGGAACTGGCTTATGTGCGGAAGATCAAACAACTCCTGCTCATTATTGCCGATTCGGTTCCTTTTGTTCCGAATGTCAGCAAAATCAGCGAACGAACCGGCATCAACCGAACTACTCTTCTGGCTTACCTGCACTATTTGGAAGAAACGGCTCTGACCATCAACCTGTTTAAAGACGGATCGGGGTATAGTCAAATGCAAAAGCCTTCGAAAATTTACCTCGAAAACAGCAATCTTGTCTATTCACTGGCTCCGGGAAATGTGAGCCAGGGTACTTTACGGGAAACCTTTTTTGCCAATCAGGTGGGCTATAAACATGAGCTCCAATTCATCGATCAAACCGATTTTCTGGTGGATGGATACTATGCCTTTGAAGTAGGTGGATCGGATAAAAAAAAGAAACAAATCAGCACCCTGCGCAATGCCTATATTGCTGCGGATGATATCGAATACGGCTATGAGAACAAAATTCCGCTTTGGCTATTTGGCTTTTTATATTGATAGATGAGAAACACGACCAAACTCAAATTCATCCTTTATAAATACACAGTTTCCTTTGATCTGGAGGATGATTCACTCTTCACCATGACCCTGATCGATAAGGACAATGGGGAGGGTGTGGAATTTCAGGCAAAATCTTATTCTACCGTTATAAGTAAGGCATACTCCCACCTGCTCCGTGAACTAAAAAAGGAAGAAAAGGGTATCGATCGCTAATTCGAAAGCCAGGCGCTGATCAGGAAACTCAGGAAGCAGAGGTTCAGGCAAAAAGAGGTGAGCAAACGCATGCGCGTGGCATGGTCGAAATCGGCGGCCAGTGAGCTTTTCCGAACCCGTGCGAACCAATAAATGCTATACACCAGCACTGGCAGTAAAAAAAACTGCAAAACAATAAAATGCCGAACCGCTCCCTGTTCCTGAAAATGTTGCCAGGCGCAGTATTCAGCCGACAAAAAGAGCCAGGCAAAAAACCCAAAACTCCCCTGATTCCCCAGCATGCCGCTCATCGTTTGTATACCATCCCTTTTATTGAATTCATTCTGATAGAGTTGTGTGAACAAAATCAGGGAGCCCACAAAAAAGGTTATCATCATTTTGGCCCAAAGCTGATGAGAAAAATGGGCGTATTCGGAACTAAAGCCGCCTAAGGCTGCCTGTATTGCCCAATACATAACAAGCCCATAAAAAACAGACTTCCAGGAGAAATTGAGGATCGGAAATCGTTTGAGTTGGAGGATCGGAATGGAATAAAGTCGGAACAGGACCGGGTATACCAAAAAATGGAGCAGAACAAAAACCACGACAACCCGCTCCCAGCTTGCCATAGGAACCTGGCTCCAGGCAAAGAGGAAAACGGGCAATAGAAAAAATGAAAAAGGCATCCTTACCTGGATGAGGGTCTCCTTTTTTAACACATGCTATTGTTTAATTTTCTTCGCTTCCGCTTCAGCAACCAACCTGGCTTTTTCCTTTTCGGCATTGGCAATAAGGGTTTGTCCTTGTTTATCTGCTTCCGAATTGAGTCTATCGGCCTTTTCCCGGGCTTCCTGCTTCAGTTTATCCCCTGCCTTTTGAGCTGCCAGCTTTTGAATCGGATTAGATCCGGCCTCGGCCAACAATTCCGCAGCGCGTTTATCCGCTTCAGCGATCACCGCATCCCCTTCTTTTTTTGCCGTAGCTTTTATGGATTCGGCTTGTTTTTTAGCTGCTGCAATGAGCTGATCTCCTTTTTGACTGGCCTGATCGATGAGTTTTTGTGCTTCTTCATCCACCTTTTTGATCACCTCTTCTTTTTTCTCTTCGATGATCTTTTTTCCTTCTTCTTTAAGCTGGTCCACCACATTGTCTTTGATCTCGCCCAAACTGGTCGTGATTTTCGGGTTTTTGATCGTTCCGCCCAGCAGCGCATTGATATCGATCTTATCCCACACTTTCGGGTTGATGCCCAACTTGCCAGCCTCGGCCATAAGTCCCGAGATCGCCTGATTGGCACCGGAACCCAACAAAGCTTTGGGCACACTTATTTTTAAGCGGTAATTAAGCAATTGGTCGAAGGTGGTAAAGCCGTCCTCCTGCACATGTAGCAGCACATCTTTTATTTTCAGGTCCAGGGGTTTTTTCAGGAATACTTTTCCATCCTGAACCGCATAGGCTATTGTAGTCCCTGCAATATCCAGGCTTTTGAGCATGTCCAGCTGCAACTTATCAGCCAATGCGTTCAGGGGTTGAAAGCCTGAAATCACCGCATCTGTCGTTTTAACCAATCCTTCGCTTGTAATGGAACTTAGTACCGGACTCATATCCCCGTTCAGGAGTGTTGACAGATCGATGGAAGCATTCATTTTCCCTGAGATATGTTCAGCGATCGGGGCAATGGTTTTGATGGTATTGAAATAAGAGAAACTTTCTTTGATGGCAATGTTCTCAAGCCCCAGTTTAATCTGCGTGGCAGGCTGCATGGGGTTTTTGGTGGAATAGGTACCGTTCATACTCACCTTTCCTCCAAAAATACCAAGGCTTACATTATTCAGGTAAAGGACCTGTTCTTTGATTTTGGCATTGCCTCCAACATTGTCCAGCACCAGGTTATCATACAGTACCTTGTTCATGGCCAGATCAAGATTGAAGTCGATATTTTCCGGAACTAAAAAAGCTTCCAGTTCCATGGTATCATTGGGTGAAGGCGCTTCCACCTGTTCTTTTCCATCTTCAGACAAAAAAGCGTTGCAATCAAAGAGCCCAGACTTAAGATCCAGCGTTCCATGAAGTGTTTCTCCTTCTTTAAAAATATAGCCGAGGTAATTTTGCATGGCGCCCTGAGCCTGAAAATCGCTGTGCCCGTATTTACCATTGAGGTCGCTGAGCACAAGTTCTTTGGGTGAAAAGGTCATGTTCATGCTGCTCAATTCGAGCGGTGTGCTTTTTCCATCCGAATAAACCAGATTTTGAATACCCAGCGAGCCTGCCGCATTCATGGCTTCATAATCATCTCCCTCAAAACTGCTCACATTTCCTTTGGCAATAAAATCGGCACGGAGCATTCCCCCTAAGCGTGTGCCTTCATCCAGAGGCATCAGCTTACTCACATTATCCAGAACCACCAATCCTTTGGCCATCATGTCTACATATGGATTCGACATGGGCTTGGTGAGCAACAATTTCGCATCGAAGGGCTCCTTTCCGAAGAGAAAATGCAGTTTATCCAGATTTACTACCGTATGATCCAGATTTCCATCCGCATTATTTACGCGCAGGTTGATTTGAATATCGCTCAGTTTTTCAGGCAGATCGGGGTAGGCAAAGGTTCCGTTTTCAACAAGGAGTTTTACTTCAAAAGCTGGATAGGTCTCCAGTTCTGTATTCAATACCCCTTTCATATTCAGATCCAGCGCTGTATTTCCTGTCGTCTGAAGGTTCTCGAAATTTTTAGAATAAACGGTCGGGATCAGGGAAAGGATCTCTTTGAAGCTGGCTTTTTGACTCACCACCTTCATATCCATATTAATATTGTCATCGGGCATGGCTACGAATCCTTCAAAGCCAATGACCAGTGCATTTAAACGGAGGGAGTTTTCTTTGAAATCAAAACGCATTCCCGGCATATTGATGCCCAGGTTGCAGGTCAATTCGGTATTCACCTGATTCAGGTAAGCAATACCTTCCATCGAATAGCTCATCGACTGGATGGTGGTGAGGGTTTCGAGGATAAAGTCATCCTGTGAAAAATCGCCCTTTCCATTGTGGTTAAAGCCGAGCAGTTCTGCCCGCATTATACCTTCTTCGTCGTCATAAATGATCTGCGCATCCTTTATCTCATACTTTTTTAAACTGACCTTAAAAGGAGCCGCTTCTTCTCCGGTTGAGTCGGGCATTTCTGCGTCATCATCGGGTTTTGTGATATCCCAGTTTGCTGATCCATCAGGCAAAACATGGGCATGTATCCTGGGTTCGTTTAAAAATATGGAACGGATGCGTATCTCGTCGCCTTTGATCACACTCATGATATCCAGGGTTGCCCTGAATTCTTTCATGGCCATAAGGGTATCCCCTTCAAACTTACCCGAATTCAGCACTTCGATCTTATCAATGCCAATGCTCAGATTTGGAAAGCTCCTTAGGAGGCTGAGACTGATATCATTATCAAAATTGACCGTTGCCGTGAGTTCTTCGTTAACAACCTGCTTTATCTTTTCTACGATCTTACCTTTAAACAGAATAGGAATGGCGATAATAAGTCCCAGAAAAATACCCAGGAGGATGAGTAGGATAAGCAATAATTTTTTCATGCTGCAACGAATTTTCGTAAAAATACAAAAGCCGGACAGCCTTTACGTGGCTATCCGGCTTTTTTTTTGAAATTCGACTAATCAGCGATAATCTGAAGCGGCCTTCTCCATTCTGACTCACCATCACGGATACGGAAGGTATAGGTTCCTGCTTCCAACGAAAGCGAAAGCTGACGGGTATAAATTCCGGCCTGGGCCTGTTCGTTTTGCATATAAACCTGTTTTCCGGCGGCATCGAACACCGTGATATTCAGCATACAGGCTTCATTCAGATCGATCTCCAGCGTAATGGTTCCGGTTGATGGATTTGGATACAGGTTCCAACCCGGTTCGGTAAGGCCGGCTATTCCCACCATAAACTGTTCTGATGGCGAAGAAAGATTCGAGCAGCCAAATCCATTCGTAACTTTTACGGTATAGGTTCCGCTTTTGGTCATGGTATGGTTTCGATTGATGGCCGAAGGGATAATAATTCCCTCTAAGGTCCACTCATAAAAAGCCCCGACTTCAGAGCATGTAAGCACATTCCCTGCCCTGTTTATGGTCGGTTTTTGAGGCATGGCACTCACATTGATTACCTCACTGGCCGAATTCACACAACCATTGGTATCGGTATACGTGTAGGTTATGGTATGCGCACCAAAATTCGCCAGCAATGGATCAAAAACGTTGTTATTTACCGAGGTTCCGCTATAGGTTCCTCCAATGGGTGACCCGCCTTGCAGGGTAAATGGCGCCGTATTGATGCAGGTATTTGGTGTGGTCAGGGTGAGCGTTACTACAGGCTTGTCGAGAATTTCGACCATCACTACATTGGAAACTACCGCTGAACTTTGTGCACAGGAGTCGCTGCTACTTAGTTCACAGGTTACCGAATCGCCCGCTGTTAAAATCGAAGTGCTGAAAGTCGGGCTGTTCGAACCCACATTAACCCCATTTATTTTCCATTGGTAAACAGGACTGCTACCGCCATTGGTTGCCGTGGCAGTAAAATCCACCGGGTTGCCAATGCAGGCTGCATTTACATTAGCCACAACCAGAACATCAGGTACTAGCGTAGCACTCACCGTAATAAAAGCTGCCTTGATCTCACTATCCGAACCAATACCATTGGTAGCCGTTAGGGTAACCTGATAGGTGCCGGGAGCGGTAAAGCGTACAACAGGATTTCGGGAGGTATCCCCCGTTCCGTCTTCATACACGACCGTATTCGGACTAAAACTCCATAACCAGGATGTAGGGTCAAAAGCAGAAGCATCTGTGAAGAAGACCTTTTGTGGTTCGCAGGTGGTTTGGGAGGATACACTGAAGTCGGCCGCAGGTTTTTGAGCAGCAAAAGCATTAGAAGAAAACAAACCTCTTCCATGCGTGGCTGCAATGACTACCTGGTCGGAAGCTCTTAATTGCAGCATATCTACCCGGGTATTGGCCAATCCGGCATTACTTCCTGACCATACAACGGTGCCTGCCAAAATATCCGTTGTCGACCAAACTCCAAGATCGGTAGCAAGGATCACCTCACTGCGGTTATTCGGGTTAAACAAGGCCCAGCGCACCGGCATATTGGGTAGGTTCCCTTCCTTATTTACCCAGTTTGAACCTCCGTCATCCGTATACCAAACCGAGATCACACCGTAATTGAAATAAGTTACCAGAAGTTCATTGTCATTGGCTCCGATCTCAATACAGGAAACTGTTCCCGCAGGCAAAGAAGCGCCCGTTATATCCGTAACACTATGGGAGCCATTGGCCGAAGTAACTTTAAAAATTTCTCCCACATCGCTTCCGATAAAAATGGTGCTGCTGTATGGCGAAGCGCGAATATGACTGGCCTCATCGGTCATCCCGGTAATGGTCATTGTTTCCGGTGTTGCCGGAGAGCCTGTTATATTTCGTATGCGGTAGATCTCTCCTACTCCTTTTCCGGAATACAGCACATTATCGCCATCATGGTAATCAGCCGGGTTGATAAACTTACCGGTATTGTCGTCTTCGACCAGGCTAGCAGGAAAAGTTTGTCCGGTATTGGTCGACTTATAGAAATTGTTGTAAACATAGGAACAAATGGCCACTGTCGGGTCGCTTTGGTCAATGAAACAATACCCTCCATCGCCACCATAAACTTCAGTTGTTGAATTTATGCCGGCAGTACTGTACCGTTGCGTTCCATTGTCCTGAGAACCGGCCAGATAAACATTGGAGCCGCTGCTTGGATAAATAGCACATGAATAATATTGGGTTACGTTGTAACCCTTGTTCCTTGGAGCGATAACGTCTGAAAAGCCGGAAGAACTCAGGGCGGAGGTATAATACACCCCACCGTCATTTCCATTTATCAGGATGCTTGAACTACCAGGTTTAAAGCGAATCGCATGATGGTCGGCATGGACTTCGGAACAGGAAAGGTTGGCTAAATTGTTATTATTTGACCATTTGGAGATCTGGTTCCAACTTCCTGCGCCGTTGGTGGAGCGAAAGAGGTCGATCCCGCCAACGATCACGATATCCGGGTTATTGGGATCCACTGCGATAACCAGGTCATACCAGGCTTGTCCCCGGGTAAAATCCGTGCTTGGTATTCCGTTGTCGGCATCGCTGGGCTCTGTTTTCGCTACCCAGTTGCTTCCATAATCCCCCGTGCGGATGAGCGCTTCGCACTGGTTGCTGCTTTCCACAAGGGCATATACCACATTCGAATCTGATGGCGCACAGGCTATTGAAACACGGCCGTAGCTGTTCCCAACACTGGTGCTGCTGGAAATGCTCCAATTCGTTCCATTGTCAGAATAAAAAACACGCCCTCCTCCTTTGTCGGTAGCGGAGTAGGGGCTTGGTTTACTTCCGGCCCAAATCCTTCCATTCGCCCCTATTTCCAGATCTGCTGCGATCATTTTGATCGTTTCGCCGGGTACACTTGGCGAAACATTGGTAAAGGATGCTCCGCCATTGTTGGAGCGGCGTATCCCGGCATTGGCAAGTCCGTGGAAATCGCCGGCATGATAACGTCCATCTACCGCTGCATACACTACACCATCTGATCCTCCTTCGTCGCGAACAACGATATCATTGACAAAATAAAAACCGGTAGTAGCGCCCAATTGGGACCAATTTGTTCCTCCATCCGTTGATTTAAATATTCCGGCGCCTCTCGCTCCGGTTGATCCCCCGGCGGTGAAACCTTCTCCGGTTCCCACATACATAATTTGCGTATTCACGGGGTCGAATGCGATGCAGGTAATGGCAATATTGCTCCAAAAATCATTGACTTTGGTCCAGCTTGAGGTAGGGGAGGAAATGTCGTTGTTGTACCAGAGTCCGCCATTCACCCCTCCTGCCCATACTTTTAATCCGGTTTGGCTATTGGGGTCCCAGGCCAATCCGCGGGTTCTGCCTCCAACATTGTCGGGTCCGCGTTCTACCCATGGAGATTGGGCTGCTCCCGGGGCCAGTCCATAACCATGTCCGCCAAAAACTTCCATGTCGGCCATGATACCCACTAAAACTTCGGGAGTAGGCCTGCCCAACGCCGGATCCATCGTTCTTAAAAAATCCTGTTCCCAGGCCCTGTCGGGTGCTGCCCGTTTTCCCGCTGCCGGTCTTTTGTCAAAATCTTCGTGACTTCTTTGGGCATAGGCATGTTCTTTTAATTTCTGTCGTAGGGCTTCCCGTTCTGTTTTTATCGGGTCTTCCTGTAAAAGGACGTAGCCCGTCCAGGCTGAAGCCACCATTGTCAGGCTCAAAGCTGCGTAATAAATATTTTTCATAGGTTAATCTGAAAGGGATTCGAAGTGGGTGATCGGAATAGAATAGGGCTTTTTGTCATAATGAAAAAAAAGCGTGGCCGGAAGGTAATCTGAAAAGTATAAAACAGGATCAGCGCTAATAACTGTTGGCTCCGGTATCTTCCCTGGTTCGGGTTCCTGTTCGGCAACAAAATAATTTCCTTCAACTACCGGTTTTTTTTCTTGTTCCGTCCAGGTCGAAGGGATTTTATTGCCGTTGACGATCAGGGAGTCTAATTCAAAAACAAGGCTGTTCAGGGAATCGGGTTGTTTAAAATAAACATGAAAGAGTACTCCTCTGCCCTTTCCTAATGCTGCAACATAACGTTGTGCCGTAGCATTGAGCTTAAATTCCGGCTCAGCGACAGGAACCACCAGCCGTGTATTTCGACATGAAATAACTGCCAAAGTGCTACATAAAAGCAATAGGCAGCGTACAAACGAGGCATTCCTCATCAGCTTGTTTTGGTTTTTTGGTTTTCCCAAATGCAAGTACCGCTAATTTTCTGAAAGGTTCAAGCAGAAAAATGAAACTTTATGGCTTAAACTACAGGATCTGAATATTTGGCAACCAGTTGTTTGAGTTTTTCCGAGGTGACGGGCTTATAGACAAACTCCTTTACAAAGGGGAACTTTTTTGCCCTTTTTATATCTGCCATATCGATGGAGGAACTTATTATAAAAACGAGCTGTCCTTCCTGGTTCAGTTCCCGGCCGAAGTGTTCCAAAAACTGCCAACCATCCATAACAGGCATGTTCAGATCCACAAGAATCAGATCCGGCAGACTATTGTGCTCTTCATGATAGCCTCTCAATCCTTCGAGCGCCAGTTTACCGTTTGGGTAATGAATAAACTCGTCACCCAGATGCGCAATTTTTAAAAACCGCTGCAACCCGAATACAAAGATCGGGTCATCATCGATGATGCAAACTTTATGGATCTCCTGCATTTAAAAAATATACGTTAAATGTTGTTCCTACATTCACCTGACTATCTACTTCGATCTTACCCTTTATGGCTTCGACCTGGTTTTTTGTCAAAAATAAACCTACCCCTCTGGCATCATCATTCCCGTGAAAGGTTTTGTACATTCCGAATAATTTGGCGCCGTGAAGGTTAAGATCTATCCCCAGTCCATTGTCCCGGATCCGGAGTATTAAATAAGGATCGCTTTTTATCGCTGAGAGATGGATTTTTGGTTTTCTTTCGGGTGAACGGTATTTGATGGCATTGGTCAGGAAGTTGATCAAAATACTATCCAGATAGGCGGGTAATCCTTTGATCAAACATCCCTGAGGGATCTTATTCTCAATCTCAACTCCTGCGTCTAAAATTTTGGCATTCAGTACATTGAGTGCGTTTTTTACAAAAGTATTCAGGTCAAGATCATCCATTTCTTCAAACTGATGGGAATTGAATGTAACCACCTCATTCAAATGAGAGATCGTTTCCTGAAGGCCTTCCGTAGACTGCTGCAAAAGGGGGAAAAAATCGTTGTCGGCCGACTCCGGCACTTCCAGTTTTATCAGGTCGAGTAACATGGAAAAATTCCCAACATGCGAACGGAGATTATGCGAAACGATATGGGCAAAATTAAGCAACCTGTCATTTTGTTCCCGGGTTACAGCCAACAGTGAGGCGACCTCCAAATGGGCTTGTTTTTCCCGGGTGATATCGTTGATCTGTGCTATAAAATGTAGCGGTATACCCGCACTGTCCCGAACCAGGGAAACTGCGAGTATCGTCCATACGATACTTCCGTTTTTGTGAATATTGCGTTTTTCAAGTTGATAAGACTCCCGTTTGCCTTCTATTAATTCCATTCCAAATTGGACATCCCTTTCCACATCATCCGGATGGGTGATTTCAGCGAAACTCTTTTGTAAAAGTTCCTCCTCTGTATAGCCCAATATTTCACATAATCTCAGGTTTACCATTAACCAGTTTCCTTCAGGACTGATCAATGCCATGCCATTCGGTGCATTTTCAAAGGTATTCCTGAATTGTTGTTCCTTGAGAACCAATTCCGAATGCATGCGGTTTTTTTCAGTAATGTCCTGTACAAGTCCATATACCCTTTTACAGGTGCCGTTTTCCAATTCGGGTATACCTATTGCGCGCACCCATTTTTCTGTTCCCTTCCCGGTTACAAGTTGGCATTCCTTATCGAAAGACTTACCGGTTTCGATGGCAGCATTTATTGCTCGAATTACAGATGAACGACTTGGCCCTTCTTTATAAAGTTCGATTCCTTTATTCAAGGGGATGTCTCCCTCCTCTTCCCATTCAATGATCTCTCTGGTGATTCGGCTCACTTTTGCATAGAGGGTATCGAGGTTCAACTCCCAGGTGCCAATCCTGGCTACCTCATTTGATTTATCAAGCAGGTTATTATAATGGAGCAGCAGTTCTTCGCGCTCCTTTCTATATGTAATATCAAGATGCGAACCCATGAGCCACTCAGGTTCACCCTTTTTGTTGCGGCTCACAATTTTCCCCTTGTCGAGCATCCAAACCCATTTCCCGTTTCGATGCCTCAGGCGGGTTTCGCATTCATAAAATTCGGTTTCCCCTTTCAGGTGCCTTTCTATGGCCTGGTCGGATCGCACACGGTCATCAGGATGAACAAAACGTAACCAGGTTTCGCTGTTAACCGGTTGGAGTTCCGGGAGGCTGTAGCCGATCAAATTTGCCCAACGTTCATTGATCCTGATCTCACCGGTTTGCACATTCCACTCCCAGGTACCGATCTCTGTACTTTCAAGCAATTGCTCGTAGCGTTGGATACGTTCAACAAGGTCGGAAACTCCGTGCATAGAGGACTAGTTCTCTCAAATATAAGCGATTGAACGGAATTCCCGAGCGAATCCGCTCACATATTCCTTCTGTATTGCCCTCCCACTTCAAAAAGGGCTTCTGTAATTTGTCCCAGCGAGCAGTATTTAACCGCATCCATCAACTGGGCAAAAATATTCCGGTTATTGATGGCTGCTTCCTGCAACAGGCGCAATTGTTTCGGACAATCCTCCTTGTTTCCATCCTGCAGGGCCTTTACCATGGTGATCTGATATTCCTTTTCTTCAGCTGTTGAACGGATCACTTCCCGTGGCAAAATCGTTGGCGATCCTTTGCTGCTCAGGAAGGTATTCACCCCGATGATGGGTAGTTCTCCATTGTGTTTCAGGGTTTCGTAATACAGGCTTTCTTCCTGGATCTGGTTACGTTGGTACATGGTTTCCATGGCCCCCAATACCCCGCCCCTTTCCGTGATCCGGTCGAATTCAAGCAATACGGCTTCTTCAACGAGGTCGGTCAGTTCTTCTATAATAAATGATCCCTGAAGTGGGTTTTCGTTTTTAGCCAGTCCCAATTCCCTGTTGATGATCAATTGAATAGCCATGGCCCTTCGAACCGACTCTTCAGTCGGGGTAGTAATGGCTTCGTCGTAAGCATTGGTATGAAGCGAATTGCAATTGTCGTAGATCGCATACAGCGCCTGCAAACTGGTACGGATATCGTTAAAGTCGATCTCCTGGGCATGAAGCGAACGTCCGGAGGTTTGAATATGGTATTTCAGCATTTGCGAACGCTCGTTAGCACCATACTTATTTTTCATGGCCTTGGCCCAAATTCTCCGGGCAACGCGTCCAATTACGGCATATTCAGCGTCGGTTCCATTACTGAAGAAGAAGCTCAGGTTTGGGGCAAATTCATTGATATCCATACCCCGGCTCAGGTAATATTCCACGTAGGTGAATCCATTCGCCAAAGTAAAAGCCAGTTGGGTAATGGGGTTTGCTCCGGCTTCCGCAATATGGTAGCCACTGATCGAAACCGAATAAAAATTCCTGACTTTGTTTTCGATAAAATACTCCTGAACATCGCCCATAACCCGAAGCGAAAATTCAGTGGAAAAGATGCAGGTATTTTGAGCCTGATCTTCTTTCAGGATATCCGCCTGCACCGTTCCCCTAACCTGGGTAAGGGTTTCCCTTTTTATGTTTTCATAGATCTCGGCGGGCAGAACCTGATCTCCGGTAACACCCAACAGCATCAAACCGAGACCATTATTTCCTTTCGGAAGATCTCCCTGATAGGCTGGCCGCTCTACCCCTTTTGCCTTATAAATCGCCTTGATCTTCGCTTCAACTTCAGCCTCGAGCCCTTTGGCCTTGATGTATTTTTCACATTGTTGATCAATGGCCGCATTCATAAAAAAGGCCGTTAACATGGCTGCAGGACCGTTGATGGTCATCGAAACAGATGTTTTCGGATCGGCAAGATCAAACCCGGAATAGAGTTTTTTGGCATCATCCAGACAACAAATGCTCACCCCCGAATTGCCCACTTTGCCATAAATATCCGGACGGTATGCCGGATCATGGCCATATAAAGTAACCGAGTCGAATGCCGTGGAAAGCCTTTTGGCCGGCATTCCCAACGAAACATAATGAAAGCGTTTATTCGTACGCTCAGGACCACCCTCGCCGGCAAACATGCGGGTTGGGTCTTCCCCTTCACGTTTGAAGGGATAAATTCCGGCTGTGTAAGGAAATTCACCCGGGAAGGCCTCCTGCAGGTTCCAGCGCAATACATCGCCCCAGGAACGGAAATTTGGAACGGCTACCTTTGGAACCTGGGTATGCGAAAGTGACTCACTATGGGTCTTTACCTTTATCTCTTTGTCGCGTACCCTGAAGATGAAATATTCGTCACGGTAATTCTGACATTTACGTGCCCACTCATCAATAATTTTTTTATTTCTCGGATCGAAATCGAGCTGTACCAAGGCGATCTGTTCGTCAAGCCCTTTCACCAACCTGTCTTTGTCATCGATCTTCGAAGTACTGATCTGCTCTTTGCTCAGGGTGAGGGCGTATAGTTGATCAGCAAGCTTAGACTGCGCTTCCACCCAGGCATCATATTGGCGGTTGTTTTCTGAAATTTCTGAAAGGTAGCGGGTTCGTGCAGGAGGTATGATGAAAATTTTCTCCGACATCTCATCCGTGATCTGAAAAGAGGATTTCAGGGCCTCACGCCCCGTCTTTTCCACGATCTTATCCATCACCGCCTTGTACAGCGCATTCATTCCCGGATCGTTGAACTGAGACGCGATGGTGCCAAAAACCGGAAGGTCTTCGTCTTTGGCTTCCCACAGTCCGTGATTCCGTTTGTATTGTTTTTTTACATCCCTCAACGCGTCAAGAGCCCCGCGTTTATCAAATTTGTTGATAGCGATCATATCGGCAAAATCGAGCATGTCGATTTTCTCCAACTGGGTGGCCGCACCGTACTCAGGAGTCATTACATACAGAGCCACATCGCTATGGTCCATAATTTCGGTATCGCTTTGTCCGATGCCCGAGGTTTCAAGGATTACCAGATCATAACCCGCTGCCCGAACGATATCTATTGTTTCTTTAACATGTTTGCTGAGTGCGAGATTGCTTTGCCGGGTTGCCAGTGAGCGCATATACACCCGGTCGTTGCGAATGGCATTCATCCTGATCCTGTCGCCCAATAAGGCTCCTCCTGTTTTTCGTTTGGATGGATCAACGGAAACAATGGCGATGGATTTGTCCTTAAAATCGATCAAAAAACGACGCACGAGCTCATCCACCAGGGAAGATTTTCCTGAGCCCCCGGTTCCGGTAATTCCCAGAATTGGGGCGGCATCGCTCAGGTATTTTTCCAACTCGGCATGCACTTTTACAAACTCTTCCGGATAATTTTCAGCTGAAGAAATAAGTTTTGCGATCGCCTTTGGATCTTTATTCCGGATATGTTTGGTCTCTCCGTTCAGGTTTTGGCCTGTAGGGAAATCGCTTTGTTTTAAGAGATCATTGATCATGCCCTGTAAACCCAGGGTACGGCCGTCGTCGGGCGAATAAATACGGGTGATCCCATAGGCATGGAGTTCGGCAATTTCTTCAGGGAGGATCACACCACCGCCACCACCAAATATGCGAATATGCCCACAACCCTTTTCCAGCAAGAGGTCGCGCATATATTTAAAGTACTCCACATGCCCTCCCTGGTAGCTGGTCATCGCAATGGCATTGGCATCTTCCTGTATGGCGCAGTTTACAACTTCTTCAGCACTTCGGTCATGGCCGAGGTGAATAACTTCTGCCCCACTGGCCTGAATGATCCGTCGCATGATATTGATCGCTGCATCATGTCCGTCGAACAGGGAGGCAGCAGTAACGATTCGGATTTTATTCTCTGGTTTATAAATGGAAGGAGTCGGAGCAGTCATGTCAGGCTTATTCTGTTTGCTGCAAAAATATCCTTTTTCGCGGCAATAGCGATTATGCAAATAATCCTATCTTAGCTCAATGAAAACACTATTCCCCATTTTTCTATTCCTGATCCTTGCTGNNCCCTTGCTGCCACCGCTTGTAAAGACACCCCTGTTACTGAGGAAAAACCTGCCGAAGAAACTGCTCCCATGGATTCTGAATCCTTTATGAACGCCTATGTCGATTCGATCAATGTGGTGGCCGACAGTCTCCAACGTGTTTACAACAAGGTGCTTGACGTTGCTCCCCGGAGTATGGATAGTGCAAAAATGATAATGGCAGCGGTCAGTCCGAATATTGAGGAACTTAAATCCGAACTCAACCGACTAACTATAGCTGTTGGAGATCTTATGGAGAAAAACTGGATCAGTGAAGATGACTACCAAAATATGTTTCATGATGTCAGGCTGGGAGCGGCTGAAGGATCCGAACAAACACTGGAATTATTGGGACTTAGAGCCGGTGCCGATAGCACTGCGCAATCTGATTAATTTTTCAAGAATACCTATTACTGGGTATTTCTAAGTTCGTGAACATGACGTGCTTTGTAAGAGCATTGCCATGAACATTAAAAAGCTTGTGTTCGTTTTGGGCATGACAGGATTTCCTGCATTCCTTTTTTCACAGTCGGGGTTTGCCATCGGCTATAATGTAGGCGTATTCCGCTCCGGGCATCGAAATATTCAGGCGTATAGCCAAATGTACAATCTCGCGGCAGGTTCCGAACTCAAGTCGGAAATGAAAATGACGGGTTTTTACAGGGGGATTGTTTTAGGATGGAAAATGAATACCGACAAAGTATTGATCGGTGTTCGCTGGAGCACAAAAAAAGCAGTGAGCAGCGAAGGAGAAAATGCTGACGGAACAGAAAGGCTGAGGATGCGTTTGAATACCTACAACCTGGAACTGGCCATGGGAGGTGAAAAAATCAAAGCAGGTTTTTCTCTGGATGCAGGCGGACTCCGGGTTCAAAAAAAAGTCACCAACAAAAATTCCTGGGAAGCCTTTTACGATGGAAACACCATCCTCTCAAGCGGAAGTATCGCTACAGGGATCACCCTTTTTATGGATATTCAGCCGGGTAAATATTTAGAATTCCGTCCTTTTATTCAGCTACCTCTTGGTCAGGTGGAAATTCTCGACAAACGAACACTCAGGAGTTACGCTCACCCGATCGCCAATTTTGGTTTTTCACTGTGCTTCATTCTGCCTACCGATGATTAGGTTCAGACAACTTTTTCTTATTGGTGTTTTAGGCATCAGCACAGCAAGTTTTGCCGGCCTGGGAGGAGGATTTTCTGTAGGATACCGCTTTGGTATCCCGAAATGGAACTCCTTTGATCAGTTTAAAAGCGGCTATCAGAGCTATTATCAAAATTCTATTCAGGACGACTTTTCAGGATTTAGTGTAGGCCGTGGACTGGCGATCAACAGCGACATGACCTTTGGGGGATTTGTTATGGGATTACGCTACAGTCAATACCGTTTCGATGATCAGGTTAGTTTTAAATCAGGCGGCAGCAGGCACTTTGAAGGCCATCAGAATTTGCTTGCCATTGCCATGGGTTTTGGCTACCAGGGTGAAAAAGGTCATGCCCAGTTTACCATGGCCCTGCTTGGGGGAAGTGACCGCGTCGATTCTTATTATGCTTACACCGACGGCACACGAAGTTATGCCGGCGAAAGGCCACTGAATGGAAAATATGAGGCCTTGCGCATGGGTTGGTCGGCAAGAGCAGAGTTTAGTGTACTCTTTTTCTACGCGGGAGTCGAATATGTTTTTGGAAAAATGGAAGGGATCGGACTTCCCCTGGATGATGGATTTACCGGCAGCAACGGACTGGCAACCGACTATGGCTCCTGGGTGGCGGATCCAATAGCTTACGGGACTGATAAATTTGTTACCCCCGACCTGAACGGGCTCCGTTTTGAACTGGGTTTACGCCTTAATTTAGCTGATAAATGAGATCCGAAAAAACACGATTCTGGCTCCTTTTGTCCCTGGCACTTTTAAGCCTTTCTGCCTGCAAAGACGACAAGATCCGTATCAAATTTGCCGGTGCCTGGGAAATAGAAAAAATTACGATCACCAGTTATGTTGATGGATCCCCTTCTGTTGATAGTGTCTATACTGACTGCGGCACCTGGGCCTTTGTGGACAATGGTTTGTCGGATGGCCTTTTTAATAAAAGTTACCTCAGCATGAACCAGGATATCCAATGTGAATTTCGCTGGGCACTGGTACCCTTTAATAACAAGTTGGCCGGTAATATTGCCTGGGGGCCTGATTCTGAGGGTGACGAACGTATCCTGATCGAACATCCCGGCAACAAGGATGGCAAAAGTTATAATATCGAGAAGATCAGCAGGAATAAATTTGTCTTTATCAGCTTTACCCAGAACAGCCAAAATGCCGATAAGATCGAACAAATGCAGCGCTTTGAGCTCAAAAGAACGAACCACTAGGTGCAAATCCTGAATTATCCACATCCTGTTTTAAAAAAATCGCCACACTCCAAGTTTCTTCCTTATTTTTGAAGCCATGGATTTGAAAGATGTAGTTTCCATAGCGGGTATTGGCGGTCTTCACAAGATTGTGGGACAACGTCCAACGGGGTTGATCGTTGAAACCCTTGATGAGCAGAAAAAAAGGTTCCCTACTAACCTGACCCAGAAGATCAGTATTCTGGATGATATCTCCATTTACACACTTGAAGGCGAAGCACGTCTTCGGGAGGTTATGTTGAGCATCCGTGAAAAGGAAGCCGGCGGAGCCAAAATTCCGGGTAAAAAGGATAGCGATAATGATATTCGTGCCTTCGTAGAAAGCGTATTGCCGAATTACGACAAGGAGCGGGTTTATATTTCCGACCTGAAAAAACTTGTGGTTTGGTACAGTACCTTAAAATCTCTTCTTGACTGGGATGCTATGAAAGGCGGAGACGATGCCGGGGATAAAGAAACCGGCAAAGACGAGAAAAAGGAAGCGCCGAAAAAGACCGCTGCTAAAACTCCAAAAGGTGGCGCACCGGCTAAAACGGTAACGCCAAAATCGGCAAATGTGAAGATGAAGTCAAATACGCCGAGGAAGACCGGAGGGGCTTAGACCATGGTCCATGGACCATAGACCATGGCTGTTTTTGAGAAAATATAGCGTTTCGATGAAATATCGGGGCGCTTTTTTTTGATGGATGAAGTGCTGGATCTTGTTCCGTTCTTCTTCTCATCTCCTCATCTCCTCACTCCCTCATCTCCTCACCAGCATACCAGCTTACCGATCACATGGCCCGGTCTACAGACATAAGGATTAACTAAAAACATCACTCTGTCGGTGTATCCTTCGGCTTTTTGGTAGATGCCTTTTTGATCTTGAACTTCAATTCTTCGCCATCCTTTTCGTGGTTGGCCTCGAGGGTATCCCCTTCCTGAATATCGGCTTTCAGGATCTCTTCAGCCATCGGGTCTTCCAGATATTTCTGGATGGCACGATTTAGCGGACGAGCTCCAAATTCGGCATCAAAACCTTTGTCGGCCAAAAATTCTTTAGCTGATTGGGTAAGTTTGATCCGGTACCCCATTGATTCAATACGTTTTTCGAGTTTGGTTACAGCCAGATCCAGGATATCGATGATATCTTCTTTTTTCAACGGGTTAAAGACAACCACATCGTCGATACGATTCAAAAACTCAGGAGAGAAAAAGCGTTTTAATGCAGTTTCTATCACCGATTTGCTATGTTGATCGTTTGCATTTGCACCCTGTTTGGCAGCAGTACTGAATCCAACACCCTGTCCAAAATCTTTCAACTGACGTGAACCGATATTCGAAGTCATCAGGATGATGGTATTCCGGAAATCAATACGTCGTCCGAGAGAATCGGTGATAAAGCCTTCATCCAATACCTGTAGCAGAATATTAAATACATCCGGGTGAGCCTTTTCGATCTCATCGAGAAGGATCACGGCATAGGGTTTTCTTCTTACTTTTTCGGTAAGTTGTCCGCCTTCTTCATAGCCTACATATCCCGGAGGCGCTCCCACTAAGCGGGATACGGCAAATTTCTCCATGTATTCGCTCATGTCGATACGGATCAGACTGTCGTCGCTTTCAAACAAATAGCGGCTTAAGGCTTTGGCCAATTCTGTTTTTCCAACACCTGTAGGACCAAGGAAAATAAAAGAACCGATCGGGCGATTAGGATCTTTAAGTCCGGCACGGGTGCGCTGAATAGCTTTGGATAACTTTTCTATGGCTTTCTCTTGCCCGATCACCTTTCCCCTTAGCTCCTCGGCCATATGCAACAAACGATGTCCCTCGCCCTGCGCAATACGTTTGGCAGGCACCCCGGTGATCATGGCTACCACTTCGCCAACATTGTCTTCGGTTACGGTATAACGCAGGTTTTTGGTTTCTTCTTCCCAGCGTTGTTTTTCAATTTCAAGCTGTTCCAGCAGTTGCCGTTCTTTATCGCGTAGTTTTGCCGCTTCTTCGTATTTCTGGCTTTTTACCACCGAATTTTTCTCGTGTTTGATCTCTTCTACTTTCGCTTCGAGACTTAATATTTCTTCAGGAACATGGATATTGGTGATATGCACCCGGGCCCCTGCTTCATCCAGCACATCAATAGCCTTATCCGGTAAAAAGCGGTCGGTCATGTACCTGTTACTTAAAGAAACGCAAGCCTGAATAGCCTCATCGGTATAAGTAACCCCGTGATGATCTTCGTATTTTTCTTTGATATTATTGAGGATCTCTATAGTTTCTTCAGGAGAGGCCGGCTCAACCATAACCGGTTGAAAGCGGCGTTCAAGGGCGCCGTCTTTTTCAATATACTGGCGGTATTCATCCAGCGTGGTGGCACCGATACATTGCACTTCTCCCCGTGCCAGAGCAGGTTTGAACATATTGGAGGCATCCAGCGAACCGGAAGCTCCACCCGCACCAACAATGGTATGGATTTCATCGATAAACAGGATCACATCCTGCGATTTTTCGAGCTCGTTCATTACGGCCTTCATCCGTTCTTCAAATTGGCCGCGGTATTTGGTGCCGGCCACCAGAGAAGCCAGATCCAGGGTTACCACCCGTTTGTTAAAAAGTACCCGCGATACTTTTCTTTGCACGATACGAAGGGCTAGTCCCTCAGCAATGGCTGTTTTACCCACTCCGGGTTCGCCGATCAGTACGGGGTTATTCTTTTTACGGCGACTCAATATCTGAGATACCCGTTCAATTTCTTTTTCACGGCCTACGATAGGATCAAGTTTACCGTCTTCGGCTGCGCGGGTAAGGTCCCGGCCAAAATTGTCCAATACGGGAGTTTTGGAACGCGGATCCGGTTTTTTAGGCTCCTGGGAACGCTTTTCCTCCCGGTAAAAATCCTCTGGTGAATCGGTTGGAAACTCTCCGCGAATTTCATTCAGGTTGGTTTCCAGCGATGATTTGAATACGTCGTAAGTGATGGCGTATTGATTGAGGATCTGAGAAGCGATATTTTCTTCATCACGCAATATGGAAAGTAACAGATGTTCCGTGCCGATGATATCTGCTTTAAATATTTTGGCTTCGAGGTAAGTGATCTTTAATGCTTTTTCTGCCTGTTTGGTGAGCGGGATATTGATCAGGTTGCCTGATACCCCGGCCGAACCCTTAATGGCATCCTCAACCGATTTTTTTAAGCGCATGATATCAACATCAAGTTGTTTAAGCGCAATCAGGGCTTTCCCCTCTCCTTCGCGGATTATGCCGAGAAGCAGGTGTTCTGTGCCTATATAGTCGTGACCCAAACGAATCGCCTCTTCCTTACTGTACTGAATCACTTCTTTGACCCGTGGTGAAAATTTCGCTTCCATGTATTCTTCCTTTCTGGATAGTTCAAATATACTGCCCCTGCTTTCTCTTTACAACGATTGAAAACAGGTACTCGTGTGCATACTACAACTTTTGTACTAAACTGTGAACAGAATTCACTCTATTCTTCTTTAGACAGCATTTGACAGGCATTTGTTGTATGACGCAGGGAAAATGGCCATATTTTCCGAAAGTGAAGATGGTGTTTCGGTTAATCTGGCAGAGAAAGGTCTTGGAGGGGGCTTTAAGTTAGGTATGTTACCGGCAATTTGCCGAACGATTAATCCACTTAAAGAATTGGAAAACTTCCCATATCCGTATTCGCAGGGAGAAACAAAGGGATGCCCGGGCCAGAAAAATTGAATTCCGTTGAAAAATATTTTTTGAAAATGTTGATAACAGATGTCCTGTTTATAAGGTATTCAGTGCCAGCATTCAGGCTTATCCACTTTTCGTTCACAATTCAATTTTTACGTGTGAATAAGTATCCTGACCTTTAAGATGCCCTTTCCTGATAAAGAGAATCGCTGTACTTTCGGCCTATTACCATGAACGAACCGGGAAACAAAACAACGACAAGCAGAAAAAGAACCACATCGCCGATGAATGATATGGTCATTCAGGGAAAGATACAACCCCAGGCTCCTGATTTGGAAGAGGCTGTATTGGGAGCAGTGATGCTCGAAAAAAATGCCCTGAACGATGTATTGCAGATCCTGAAAAAAGAGCATTTTTATATGGATGCGCATCAGCATATCTGGGATGCCATCAAACGCCTGTTCGAACGTTCTAAACCCGTTGATATTCTTACCGTTACCCAGGACCTTCGTCAGGAGGGACTACTCGAAGCAGCTGGTGGTGCCTACTACATTACCCAGCTCACCAACCGGATAAGTTCAGCGGCCAACGTGGAATATTATGCCCGGGTCATCACCGAAAAATATATCCAACGCGAGTTGATCCGTATCGGTTCCGAGATGGCAACGGAAGCCTTTAGTGAAACGGCCGACGTGCTCAAAATGCTTGACAAGGCCCAGGGAGAAGTTTTCGCCATTGCCGAAGAGAACATCAAGAAAAATGCGGAAACCATTGAAACCATCCTCAAAAAGGCGATCAAAAACATTGAAAGTGCCAAAGACCATGAAAGCAGCCTGACCGGGGTTCCTTCCGGTATTTTTCACCTCGATGCACTCACAAGTGGCTGGCAAAAATCGGATCTGGTTATTCTGGCGGCTCGTCCGGGTATGGGTAAAACGGCTCTTACGCTAACCATGGCCCGCAATGCTGCTACCGACCATAAAAAGGGGGTAGCCATTTTTTCCCTGGAGATGTCGGCCGTGCAGCTTGCCCTCCGGTTGATATCAGCCGAAGCCGAGATCAATCAGGAAAACCTGCGAAGTGGAAAACTGAGCCAGCAGGACTGGGAACAACTTACCTCCCGCCTGGCCCGACTGAATGAATCCAAGGTTTTTATTGATGATACTCCTGCCATTTCCATCTTTGAACTCCGTGCGAAATGCAGGCGACTCAAAGCACAACACGATATTAACCTGATCATTATCGACTACCTCCAGCTGATGCGCGGGGATGAAAAGAGCAATGGAAACCGGGAACAGGAGATCTCGCTTATTTCCCGTTCCCTTAAAGCCATGGCCAAGGAACTTGATGTGCCGGTTATTG
The DNA here is from genome assembly GCA_003531115.1 of Bacteroidota bacterium. GTDB lineage: Bacteria > Bacteroidota > Bacteroidia > UBA8524 > UBA8524 > UBA8524. Next base: position 24,247 of record DQHT01000124.1, read on the forward strand.
CCCTGTCGCAGTTAAGTCGTGCCGTAGAAACCCGGGGAAACAGCAAACGCCCTATCCTTTCCGACTTACGGGAATCGGGGTCTATCGAGCAAGATGCGGATATGGTTATGTTCATTTACCGTCCCGAATATTACAAACTCACCGAATTTGAAGACGGGGCCCCAACCATGGGCAAGGCCGAGATCATTGTGGCGAAGAACCGTCACGGACAAACCAAAGATATCCGTTGCCGGTTTGTTGGACAGTATGGGAAGTTTATGGATGATGATGATACGCTTGGTTTTGGTGGCGATTTAGGCCTGAGTGAAGACCTGCGTTTCCCGGGAAGTATTACCATGCCTTCGCGGATGAATGACATGGAGGATGATGCGGAGAATCCGGCCTTCTAGCCGGGAATAATCGCTTTGGATTTATTTACCACTTCTTCTATCACCCGATCCAGGTCGTTGGCTGAAGTCAGCAAATACGCAAGCATCACCTTCTTTTCTTCGTAAGGGATTTCGTCGTTCACGATCAAATCGATCAGTCCCAATATACGGGCTACAGGGGCGCGAACAACGTGCGACTGGGTCCAGGCTATTTCTTTGAGTTTTTCATTTTGCTCCTGTATTGCCTGAAGGTGATTCAGTTGTTCGGAAATATCATTGGCCAAAACCAACACGCCATTCTTTCCTTTAAACTGAATTTGTGTACTCCTGATCTCAACTGTAAATACGGCACCATCCCTCTTTTTATGCCTGTAAAAACCCACCCTGGGTTCCCCAAAGCCGCTCCTGAGTTTATGGATTACTTCCTGGATCAAATGAACATCCTCTTTTGGTCGGATTTCCAAAATGGTCATAGCCAAAAATTCCTCATGGCTATATCCATAGTGATTGACCGCAGCTTCATTTACATCCAGAAAAAACAGGGTGTCAAAATCGTAAACCCACATGGCCTGCGGGCTCAGATGAAACAAGTCCGAATACAACTTCTCCGAATTTTTCAGGATCAAAAGGTTCTTGTTGCGCTCAATAGCATATACAAGTGATTTGTACAATACAGTCGGAGTCATTTCATCCTTGACCAAATAATCTGATGCGCCGAGTGAAAGGGATTTTGTTGCAAAGACAGCATCAGCATAACCTGTTAATACGATCACCGGAATATTTTCAGCCAGACTTTTAACTTCCCGGATTAATTCTTCCCCGTATTTATCCGGCAACGTCAAATCCAATAACACGACATCGGCTTTGCATTCTTCATTTTGGCAAAATGTTTTATAGGATCCAAAACTTTCTAAATGAATAAGCCGGGGGGTCAATATCATTTCTTCCAGGTAATCCGAAATGAGCGTATAATCACCGGGATTGTCTTCAATAACAAGAATGGTATACGGATTTTTATCTCTGCTCATTCAGACAACTTAAGCATCCGGCAATTTAACTATGTTTAACCAGAATTGTTCAAGACTCGTTATGGCGTTAAGAAAATCCTGAACATCTACAGGCTTGGTGATATAGCAGTTTGCATGATTCTTATACGAAGAAAGAACGTCTTTTTCCGAAGATGAGGTGGTGAGCATAATCACCGGGATATGCATTAAGCCAGAATGATTCTTAATCTCTTCCAATACTTCATGACCCGATTTTAGGGGAAGATTGATATCCAGAAGGATGATATCCGGCAAGGCTTTTTTATTGCTTATGCCGGTCTCGGTTAAAAAATCTATTGCCTCCTTTCCATTCCGCAGGACACGGATAGAATTGATAATTTTGCTTTCATCCAAAACCTCTTTGGTAAGCAAAATGTCTCCTTCATTATCTTCAACCAGCAAGATGTCAACTGTTTTCATAAGCTTCGTTCTTTTATATTCACCAATAACTTTTATGCTTTAGGTAGTGTAAAATAGAACGTGGTGCCTATATTTCGCTCCGATTCTACCCAAATTTCACCTCCCATTCTTTCAATAATTTTTTTAACAATCGCCAGTCCCATACCGGTTCCACCGTATTCTTCCCTGGCATGCAGGCGCTGGAAGATGATGAATATTTTATCAAAATACTCCGGATTAATACCAATACCATTGTCCTTTACACTAATCAGAAAATGTGTTCCCTTATCTTCCGATTTAATCTCAATTATTGGGGCTGGATCTTTTTTTGAATACTTCAATGCATTGCTGATCAGGTTTTGAAAAACCTGAATCATGGGGAAGCGATAAGAATGAATTGAAGGCAAGGCATCATAGCTGATAACGCCTTTTTTTTCCATAATAAGTTTCTTTTGAAGCTGGACTACCTCATCTACTACATCTTTAAGTGAAAAGGTCTGCATTTCATCTTCATCCCTGCCGATTCTTGAAAAGTCAAGCAAATCGAGAATAATCTGTCGCATCCGTTTTGCTCCGTCCACTGCAAAATGAATGTATTGATGGGCCTTTTCATCGAGCAGATTTCCGTACTTTTTCTCCAACTGGCTCAGAAAGCTTGTCACCATTCTAAGAGGTTCCTGCAAATCATGTGAAGCCACAAATGCGAATTGTTCCAGTTCAGCATTGGAAATTGCCAGCTCTTTTGCTCTTAATTCCAGGTTTTCATTCAGCAATTTAAGTGAGGATTCGTATTCCTTGCGGTAGGTGATATCCGTCATAGCCCCAACCAACCGAATAGCCTGTTTAGCATGATCCCTGATAATTATTGCCCGATCGATCACGTAGGCGTACGAGCCATCTGCTTTGAGAAAACGGTATTCTTCATACCAGTTAAGCACGTCAGGATTAAGGATAGTGCTTTCAATTTTAATCAAAATTTCCTCCCGGTCATCCGGATGAATTTTGTCCATAAAAAACTCAAATCCCGGTTGTAAATCTTTCAGGTCATATAAAAAAAGAGAAGTAAAGCCCTTACCCCAAAACAGGGTATTTTGCTTCAGGTCGTAATCCCATATTGCGTCATTGGTAGCTTCGGTTACTTTTTCAAAACGTTCATTCGATTGACGTATTTCGTCTTCCGACTTTTTTCGCTTGCTTATATCCTTAAAATATACCGAAAGACCCTGTTCGGATGGATATGCGCTCACTTCGTACCAATGGCCGGTGACCGGATAAAATTCTTCGAAATGGGCTGTTTCACCCGATAGTAAGGACTTCTTATATTCAGAATAAAATTTAAGATTCATGGCAAGCGGAAACAATTCGGCAAAGGCATGACCCAGCGTCTGATTCCTATCCATCCCGATCAATTGTTCGGCATGTTTATTCCAATAGGTAATCGTCCAGTTTTTATCCATGGCAAAAAAGGCATCCCCAATACTTTCGAGAATGGTATTCTTCTCTTGCAAAATGCGTTGCATCTCCTGCTCAATTTGCTTCCTTTCGTCAATATCCTGGATACTGCCATAAATACGAACACATGCTCCCTCAATAAATTCGCTCATTCCAATAGCCCGTATCCATTTGGAATTTCCCCTGGCAGTGATAATAGGCATTTCCACGTCGAATGACTTTCCTGTATCAATACATTGTTGGATAATGCGCTCCATTACATCGCGCACATCTTCCCGATAAAAAGCGAATGCCCTTTTTAGATCAGGTGTATACTTTTCGTCCACCTCGTGGATGGTTTTAGTCATAGGAGACCAATAGAGCGCATCATTAACGAAATCAACCTCCCATCCGCCAACTTTTGCCAATGAAGAAGCATTCGACAAGAGATTCTGTAGTTCAACCACTTCGGATACATCCCTGCCATAAGCAAAAACATACCCTGCTTCCCCAAAAACATCGGAAGAGCTCCAGGAAATCCACTTATATACCCCTGATTTTGTGCGGTATCTGTTAATGAAATTATTCGCTTGCCTTTCCCCGGTAATGGTCTCCTGGTATTCTGTACGGGTACTGATTAAATCATGAGGATGTACAAATTTTTCAAAAGGCTGATAGGCCAATTCTTCATAACTGTAACCTAATATGCGGCAAAAGGCTGGGTTTACCTTTATAAAATGACCATCAGGTGATACAATGGCCATTATTTCAGGAGCACTTTCAAACAAAAGCAACATTTCTTCTTCCTGGCGCTTTCGTACCAATTCCGCTCCAATAAAGGCTCCTAATTTAACAAAGGGTTTTATCTGGCTGTTTTCCTTTAATTTCAACTTAGTACCTACCAAAATCAAAACCCCAACTACTTGATCAAAATGAAAAATAGGAATCCCCAATGCCGAATTCAAACCGGACTTTTCCGCAGCTTCCTTTCTCAAAAACGCTGCGTTTTCAGGAAGGTTTTCGAAGATGACAGGTTCCCTTTTTTCGAACACCATTCCAGGTAGTCCATCCCCTTTTATAACTTGCTCAATTTGCTTTCCTACTCCATAAAATTTTCTTTCCAATTTGGAGGAGGTAAAGTATTCTGCTAAATGAAGCGTTTGTTTCTCACGGCTGTTCAACCAGATTTCTGCCAGATCATATTCCCCTATTTCAGCCAAAAAACGCAAGACCTTGATCAGGGTGTCTTTTAAATACTGCCCTTCCTTGAAGTATTGGGCAATCTGTATTTGGATTTCTTTTTGAATTTCTTCATTTTTCTGATGACTGATGTCCTTCTCGATTGCAATCCAATGGGTATACCACCCTTTCGCATCTGCTACAGGATTAATACTGATATTGATCCAAAATTCCTCCCCATTCTTTTTATAATTTACCGTAGAAATCTCACATGGCTCCCATTTGCTCATGGCCTCTTTCATTCGTTTCAGGGCAACTTTATCTGATTTCGGTCCTTGNNCTCCTTTATCTGATTTCGGTCCTTGCAGAATACGTGGCGTTTTCCCGATTACATCTTCTTCTGTATACCCTGTCATCCGGCTAAATGCCGCATTCACATAAATTATCCTGGGGCCTAAGCCATCTATAGGTTCAGCTTCTGTTATCACAACTGCATCAGACGTATTGGTAACCACACTCTGCATGAGTTTCAGATGCTGTTCTGAAAAATCGATTTGAACTTTATTTGTTTTATGACTGGATTGGCTCATTATCGATAACAAGATAGCTGTAATTGGCCAATTTTAGCCGATTATGGATAATAATCATAAAACATGATCATTCTTTATCTTACCTAAGCAGACGGATGCCACTGAATTGCGCCTGACGTACGGGAAGAAGATGATTCCGGTAACTGGGGCGCCAATGCCCCTCGGGTGTCGCCAAAGATCCTCCACGAAGGACCATACGTCCGTTTTTCATTTTCCCGGTGAATTCTCCCAGAGGACCTGCTTGTGAACGATATCCCGGGTAAGGCAAATAGGCGCTGTTCGTCCATTCCCAAACCGGACTATACATATAGTCGGGCTTTACCTGAAACGCTGCCTCCCACTCTGCTTCGGTGGGTAAACGCGCTCCTTTCCATCTGGCGAAAGCTTCCGCTTCAAAATAATTCACATGCATCAAAGGGCCATCGGGTTCCACATGCATCATGCCCTCCAGGGTATAGTACTGCCAGGACCCCTCCACCTGTTCCCAATAAAGGGGCCCTATTGCTTTATTTCTCAGTACCCAATCCCAACCTTCCGGGAGCCACAGGTGCTGATCCGCATACGCTCCGGCCTCTATAAATTCGAGGTATTCTTTGTTCGTTATAGCCCGGTCAGCGATCTCAAATGCTGCCAAAAACACTTTGTGCGCCCCTTTTTCGTTATCGAATGCAAAGCCTTCCGGTTCATGCCCGATGGTATAGAGCCCTTCGGGAATTTCGTTCCATCCCATAGCCTGCTCAGCCAGCCAGCCGGTGTCAGGGGCATCCTTGTCAATATATTTTGGTCTCAGAAATTGTTGCCCGAGGATAAATTTGATATCGGCAAGCAGCAATTCCTGATGCTGTTCTTCAAGATGTACGCCCAATTCAATGCGCTTCATAATATCAGGCAGTGCTTTGTTTTCATTGAGCTGTTTCCAAAACAGAGCCAGGGCTTCGCTTACATGTTGCCGGTATTGGAAAATGGCTTTTACCGTGGGGCGGGAATAAAGTCCGCTACGGGCCTCAAAACGTTCAAAAAGGGCGGTATAAACAGGATTGTATTCCTGATATTCGGGGACATACGCTTTCAATACAAAATTTTCAAAAAACCAGCTGGTATGGGCCAAATGCCATTTAGGAGTCATGATCTCTTCGGCAGGCTGAACAACGAAGTCTTCCGTTTCCAATGGTTTTACAAGGACTTCCGTCCATGCTCTGGTTTTTAAAAAATGCTTCAACAACATGGATAATCCTTTATTTTAGCTATTCGGCTGCCAGATTGAGTTGGATATATTCGGTGATCTTTCGCATCAAATGCACCCTGTCTGTTCCCAATACATTATGGGGATGTTCAGGATATACAAAATAATCGATCAGCACTTTTTTATTTACTGCCTCCCGAACGTACAACAAACTATGTTGCCATAATACCACGTCATCCGAAGTACCATGGATCATCAACAGTTTACCATCCAGATTTTCCACATAATTCAGGAGGTTTGCTTTTTTATATCCATCGGGGTTTTCAGATGGTTTATCCATATAGCGTTCGGTATACATGATCTCATACATGGACCAGTCGATTACCGGTCCGCCGGCCACACCAACGCGGAAAGTTCCCGGTGAGCGGGTCATTAGTGTCGTTGTGAGGAAACCTCCAAAACTCCAGCCATGAACAGCCATGCGGTTTCCATCAACAAAACTTTGTTCCTTAAGCCATTTGGCACCCACGAGCTGGTCTTCCATCTCCAGGGTACCCAGATTGCGGAACGTGGCATTTTCAAACGCCAGTCCGCGATTCGCCGAACCTCGTCCGTCTAAACTAAAAACAAGATACCCTTGCTGGGCCATGTAATGCATCCATAAATTAGCTGATGAAAGCCAGGAATTGCGAATGAGCTGCAAATGCGGACCTCCATACGTATACACCACCACAGGATACTTTTTGGCCGGGTCGAAATGGGTTGGTTTGATCATGCGGCAATACAGATCGGTGCCATCAGATGCCTTCAGGGTAAATACCGAAGTTTCTCCTAATTCGTACTCTGTTAATGGATTTGCCGCTTTATGGAGGATGGTCTTCGCTCCGTCTTTAAGGGAAATCCGCTGGGCTATGTTGGGGGTACCTGCGTTGCTGTAGATATCC
>DQHT01000047.1 GCA_003531115.1 Bacteroidota bacterium
AAGTTTGCAAAGGTTCCGCTCAATCCGGCTGTTAGCACGTAAAATACCATGATAGTACCGTGCATGGTGATCAGGGCCAGGTAAAAGTTCGGGTCAAGTTTGCCATCGGGTGCCCATTTACCCAGGAAGGTGGTAAGGAATCCGAATGATTCATCGGGCCATGCCAGTTGCAATCTGAACAGGAGCGACATGATCATACCGATCACGGCCATTATGATCCCGGTTATAAGAAACTGCTTGGAAATCATCTTGTGGTCCATGCTGAAGATGTACTTGCTGATGAAGCTCTCCTCGTGATGGTGGCCATGGGCCTCGTGATGATCTACTGCGCTATGTGTTGCGTTTGCCATTCTTAAAAGGTGTATATGCGTTTAAAAATCGTTAATTAGTTTAGGGCTGTTTTTACAGGCTCGCTTGCGTTGTAGCGGGGTTTCTGAGCCTTGAGCCATTTTTTGTAATCTTCCGGTGAGTCAACCACGACTTTGATCTTCATGTTGAAATGTGCAGCACCACAGATCTTTGCACAGAAAAGGTAATAATCAAACTTAGGATCATTCTTTTCAGTGCGGATTTCGTTGGTGGTTTTGGTAGGCTCAAACCAGAATTGAGTTGGCAGGCCTGGCACGCAGTTCATCTGAACACGGAAATAAGGCAGATAAGCACTATGGATCACGTCGCGGGCACGGAAGCGCATAAGCACGGGCTCGTTAACGGGTATATGGATCTCAGTAGGAATGATATCATCCTGTGCAGCTCCGTCAAATAAACGCTCATTGTTTTTCAACGCTTTGAGACGGTTTACGTGACCCTGAGCACGTTTGAGCTTTACCTTATTGTCTGCGATGGCTTTTGCCTCTTCTTCGGTAGGATCGTCATTTTGACCGAGGAATTCACTTTCAGTTTCAAGATCCTCCAATGTTTTTGCAGCCTCGATCATGATGGCGTCGTACTCAGAAGGGATGGCGATACCCAGGTCATTGGTTCCGGAGATCAGGTTAAAGTTGGATTGCCCCAATTTATTATCCGCTCCCGGGTAGCGAACCTTCCAGCCGAACTGGTAAGCAAATACTTCAATTTCGTGGGCGTTTGCAGGTGCTTTGGTTGTGATATTCGACCATACATTAAAGCCGTTCAATACCAAAATGGTCAGTGCAATAGCCGGAATAACGGTCCAGATAACCTCCAGACGGTTGTTATGGGCGTAAAACACAGCCTTTGTTCCTTCTTTGTATTGGTATTTATACGAAAACCAGAATAAAGCGATCTGGGTAACAACAAAAACAAATCCGGTGATATACAAGGTGATATCGAACATATTGTCGATAAACACGCCATGTTTAGAGGCATTAGGAATGTCGGCCAAGGGACCATGTGCCCAGAATTCCCAGAAAAAACCAATCATACCCAAAACCAGGAATACGATCATCAGTTGGGCGTTGGTTTTGTTCGGATTGAAGAATTTTTTGCCGGTATATTCTGAAATGAGTTTAAGAATATTAAACAACTGAACGATCAGGATGAACAAGGCCAGCATGATCACCACGATCATCCAGGTGGATGTTCCGCTTTCCTGTGCTGGTGCTGTGCCTGCTACGCCACCTGCTTCTGTAACTCCACCTTCAACAGGGGCAGCTGCTTTTTCTCCGCCCGTGGCGATATAAGCAAGAATGTCTTTGATCTCCTCATCGCCTAGTTGTTCGAAAGGGGTCATTATGCCTTTATTATTCTCTTCGAATAACTTGACAGCGATCGGATCCCCTGCTTTGATCATGGCTTGCGAGTTGCGTATCCACTTAATAAGCCAGGCTTCTTCTCTTTTTTCGCCTATTCCCGCCAATGCCGGACCAACCAACTTTTTGTCGATCGCATGGCAGGAGGTACAATTGGCTTCAAAGAGGTCCTTTCCTTTAGCGGCATCGGCTGCCCAGCTTTGGACGAAGGTTACAAGGATCAGTGCGCTTAGCATCATGATCCGGGTAAAGTTCTTTCCTGATTGAATGTTCATCTGTTTGGAAAAATCTGTTTTTAGGTGCATTAATTTTATTCTGTGCTTAATCTCTAAAAAGCTTACAAGCGTTAGTCTGCAAGGCTTAGCGAGTTTTAACCCCGCGCAAATTTAGCGGAATTTTTAAATTAAAAAACTTGAAGGCAGGCATTTGCTTATTTAGTATGATTCTAAACAAGTACGGGGATTATTTTCCAATCGCTTCTATATCATCTGCCTTTTGGAGCAGGCGTTTGCTCTCTTCAATGATGCCGTCGTCCTGGATGGTATAATTATCCACAATGCTGTTGAGGATGGCCCGGGCATTAAAAAAGTCGCGCTGATCGAGGTAGCTTTCGGCCAATAGGTTGTACGCTTTAGCTACCCAGTATACCTGATTGGCATATTTTTCATCCAATGCGTACACCTGCTCCTGGGTCTTTTTAAAATCACTCTTTTTATAAGCGATATAGCAGAGATAGAACTTGGCTTCCGCACCTTTGGCATTTTTATTCTCCTTGTCTTTATCGACCTTTTCGAAATAAGGGCGGGCTTCATCCCATTTCTGTTCGGCGATCAATACGCGTCCCATAATGAGGTTGGCATCGCGGTATTCCGTTTTTTGGGCTTTATCGTTGTTCAATACCCTTTGTGCGTACGTACGGGCATCGTTCATGCGGTCGAGGGCTAGGTAGCTGTACATCAGATTCACCTGGGCATACAGGATATTGTCCTTTTGCGAAGCGGCATTTTCCAACTCAAGGAGGTAAGGAATGGCCGCGGCTTGTTTTTTCATCCATAAATAAATGGCGGAAGTACGACGCAGGGACCTCTCATAAAATTCAGGGTATTTTTTCTGTACGGTATACTCATAACCTGGCAAGGCATCGGCATAACGGTCTTTTGAATAGAGGCATTCGGCATGGTAAAACTCAGCCCGGGTGCGGAAATACCCATTCGGAAAGCGGCTCAGGTAATCGGAAAAGGCTACGATGGCCTTGTCGCAGTTTTGACTGGTATAATGGCGGAAAGCGGAATTGAACAGGGTCGTGTCTTCATAAGAGGCGGTGACATTGATCTTAGCCACCTCCTGTAGCCAGATGATGAGCTCAGCACCCCGTCCTTCTTCGGTCATGATGGTTTTAACCCCTTCAATGGCTTCATCGGTCTGGCTGTCTTTGGGGAATTTTCTTACCACATAATCATAATCTTCAAATGCCTCCTTATTCATTTTGAGGTTATAATAAACAAGGCCTCGGTTCAGGTAAGAGGATTTCGCATAGATCCCGTTCGGGTAATCGCCCAGTAAAAAGGAGAATCCCCGCAAGGCGTCCTGGTAATTTTGTCTTTGCAGGTCAACCAGAGCGATCTGATAAAGCGCATCGTCCACATATTCTGAATTGGGGTATAAAGAAGGAATACGTTTCATGGTCACGCTTTTTTCTGCGGGTTTGCCCTGGTTTCCGTAAATCATGCCGGTCTGGTACCAGGCATAATCGCTGTTCGCGCCTTCTTTGCTGGTTACGTATCCATAGGCCTGCAAAGCTCCGTTGTAATTTTTGGAGATATAATAACAATCACCCAGACGCGTCATTCCATCGATATACTTGGCCTTCTTCTCGCCGGAATAGGTTTCTTTGTCGGTATAGCTTTTAAATTGGATGGATGCTTTTCCATATTCCTTTTTATCGAAATAGGCATAACCCAGGTTATACAAACCGTCGAGGTATACGGGCGTTTGCTGCGATTGTGCGTTCGAACAAAAACGCTCCCAGCTTTTTTGGGCCAGATCGATCTTCCCGTCTTTGTACTGAATTTCTCCCATCCAAAAATCGACCTGGGCATCGATGCGGGTGTCGATCGGGTATAAACGGGCTTTTTCCAGGTAGGTCATAGCCGCAGCCGGGTCCTGACGTAGCAACTCATTGGCATAAAAATAACAGATCTGCTGGTAGGTGCGTTTGATCTTGTCGTTTTTATTTTTGATGCTCTCCAGAACCGGAATGGCATCTGAATATTTTTTTGCGCTCAGCAAAGCTTCTCCCAGATACCCTTTGGCCTCATCGGCATAAACAGAATTGGGATAGGTATCCACGAATTTTTTCAATACCGCCACGGCCTCGTTCTGAAAAGGCGGCTCCATGGTGAGCTTGGCGTAGTTAAAATAGGCCAGCTCCTGTATGCCTTTATCGGTTTCTAAACGGGAGGCTTCAAAAAAGGCGTTGCGGGCATTGGTTTTTTTGCCGAGATGGATAAAACAATCGGCCGCATACATCAGCGCGCTTTGTTTCAGCGGCTCTTTGTCGGAACTGATGCCGGTAAAGTGCACATAGGCACTTTCATAACTGGCCAATTTGTAATAGGCCATTCCGAGCATGTATTTGTCTTCGGCACTGAGTTCCCGGGTACCTCTTCCTTTTTCAAAATTATTGATGGCTTCCTGGAATTTACCGAGCTGATAAAAAGCTTTTCCTCTTTCCCAAAAAATGTCGGCTGCATAGGTGTTTGCGCCGAGGGTGTCCGAAAAACTGATCAGGTCTTCATAGCGTTGCAGGCGGTAATACGCCAGTGCCGAATATTTCATGGCCAGATCGCTGTACACTTTCGAGGAATACAGGTTTTTAAAATGCATCAGCGCGGCTTCGTCGTTGTTTTCAGCCAGGTCCATATACCCCATATAATACTGGGTAGGGTAGTAATATTTGTCTTTGTTGGCAGCGATACGCTTAAACTGTTCCCGGGCTTCTTTGTATTTTTCTTTGGTGAAAAGGCCATATCCATAGATAAAAGAATAGGTCTTCAGGTCATCCGGGGTAAGGTTCGAAGGATTGGTTTCCTCCAGGTATTGCAGGCTTTTCCCGATGTTTCCGCGGTTATAATAACTTTTCCCCAAAATAAAGCGGGCATAGTTGGCCTTTGGATGATCGGGATGTTCCTCAAGCAGGTTAAGTATCTGTTGTTCCGCATCCTGGTGCCCGAGTTCATTGTGACAAAAAGCGATATAAAAACGGGCATTGATGCGCATCTGGAATTCTTCTCCCTTTTCCAGATAGGCCTCAAATTCAGTGATCGCCGCTGCGAACTTTTCCTTGTCATACAGCTCCAACCCATTGTTATACCGGGAAACCGGATCGGTATAGATCAGTGTTTCCTGAGCATAAAGCCCTATGCTTACCGTAACAAACAGCAGGGAGAGGATATGGCGCAGTTTTGACATGACGATTAAAATTTCCCGAAAGGTATCTCTCCTTATTAACGTGGGAAGCTTTGTTTTTTGCACAGGTGTGGAAAGGTAGAAAATGTTGGACTGTGGGATCGTGGGATTGTAGAATTGTGTTGTCGCTCAATTAAACGGTCCAACAGTCCAACGGTCCAACAGTCCAACTGATCAAAAACGAAATCCCGGCCTCCTTACGAAAACCGGGATCCATTTAAACCGAAGAAAAGAAATTAGTCTTTCGCCAACACATCAACAGGCTCTTCCTGTTCGATCAGTGCATTGCTCTTGGCTACACTTGACCTTCCGAACAAGCGTCCTACGAACAATTCAAACTTGTCTGTTAAATAATACATAGCCGGTACAACCACCAAAGTCAGGAAGGTCGCGAAGGTCAATCCGAAGATCACCGTCCAGCTCATCGGTCCCCAGAACGCTGCTGAATCTCCTCCAACATAATACTGGGCATCATAACGCGACAACAGCGTGAAGAAGTTGATGTTCATACCTATGGCCAATGGGATAAGTCCCAAAACGGTAGTGATCGCAGTCAGCAACACCGGGCGAAGGCGTGTTTTTCCGGCTTCGATGATCGAGGCGCGGATCTCCGCCTCAGGAAGTCGGCCTCCTTCAGGGATTCCCAGCTCAGCACGTTTTCTTGACCGCAATAAATTGGTATAGTCGATCAATACAATGGCATTGTTTACGACCACCCCGGCCAGGGATATAATTCCAATTCCCATCATCAGGATCACAAATTCCATCTCAAAAATGGCCAGTCCAAGGAACACACCGGTAGTACTCAACAATACCGAGAACATGATAATAACCGGCTGCATCACGGAGTTAAACTGGGCAACAATGATGAGGAAGATGAGCATAAAGGCGATTCCAAAGGCCTGTCCGAGAAAGGCGCTGGAAGCATCCTGTTCTTCCTGCTCACCGGTAAACTTCAGGGTATAGCCTTCGGGGAGCTTATAATCGTGGAGCAGCTCTTTGAACTTACCAACGATCTCATTCGCATTATATCCTGTTTTTACCTCGGAGAAAATGGTGATCACCTTATCGGCATCTTTCCGCTTCACCGATCCATAGGTCGATCCATATTCCACACTGGCTACCGAAGAGATCGGAACCTGGGCGAGTTGTCCGGTCGGATTCCTGAAGGTGATCTTCTGGTTCATCAGCGAGGTGATATCATACCTTTCCTCCTTTTTCAGGCGGATAAATATTTTATAATCATCTTCTCCCTGTTTGAACTTGGAAACTTCTTTTCCAAACAAAGCTGTTCTGAGGGTGCTGGCGATCTGCATGGTTGAAACCCCATACCTTCTCGATGCATCGCGGTCGATATTGATCACCAATTCCGGTTTCCCTGTCTCCAGGTCGGTTTTGAGTTTATCGACACCGGGATAATTGGCATCGACCATGGTGTTTTTGATATGTTCGGTGAGATTGATAAGGGTATCCAACTCAGGTCCGCTGATCTCCACACTGATCGGTTTCCCGACAGGAGGTCCCTCGGAGTTTTTCTGAACCACAATATTGGCTTCGGGCATGTCTGCCACCGCTTCCGAGATCAACTCCATCATACGGCGCGTTGATGTGTCGGAAATAAATGACCTTTTAGCCGTTTCAACAAATGACACGGTTATGCGCGCCTTATGTGGCGAGCTTCCCTGTGATGGGCCTTCCGAAGGGTCAGCGGTTCCCTCACCAACAGAGGCTACCATGGCCTCAACAATATTTTTGTTCGACTGTAATTTATTCCAGATACTGTCTTCTACCACCTTGGTAAAGGCATTGGTGCGTTCAATATCGGTGCCCAGGGGCATTTCGATGAATACGTTCACATATTGCGGATCGTTTTCCGGGAAAAACAGCATTTTCGGACTGCTTCCAAAATAGACCATCATGGAAGCAACCATCAAGGCCAGCATGCCAAGGAAAACAAATAGGGGACGTTTTCCTGTAACCACCCAACCTACTGTTTTTGCATAGGCATTTTCCAGTTTTGGCAGAAAATTTTCCTGAAAACGGATGGATGCCGGCTGCAGCCAATAACGGAAAGCGATACGAATAACGCCAACGATGATCATCAGGTTACCGAGTGTTTTGTTGTCGTTGGCGAATACGAGCACCAAACCAATGCTCAACAAACCAAGGCTGATCCTCCAGAATTGTTTGGCACTGCTGCGTTGGCTCTTGTCTTCAATTTGCATAAAATTCGATGTAAGCACAGGGTTGATAACCAGCGCCACAAAAAGAGAAGAAGAGAGGGTAATGATCAGCGTGATCGGAAGGTATTTCATAAACTCCCCGACCATCGATTTCCAAAACAGCAGAGGGAAGAACGCCGCCAAAGTGGTCATGGTAGAGGCAATGATCGGTACTGCTACCTCGCCAACACCAAATTTCGAAGCGTCTTTTCGCGACATCCCACTGCTATAGAGGCGATAGATATTTTCGACCACCACGATCCCGTTATCCACCAACATTCCCAATGCCAGGATCAGGGAGAACAGTACCATCATGTTCATGGTCGTTCCAAAGGCATTCAAAATACCAATACCCATCAGCATGGAAAGCGGAATGGCGATTCCTACGAACATGGAGTTACGACCGCCCATAAAAAAGAGCAGAACCAATACTACCAGGATTACCCCGGAGATGATGGAGTTTTCCAGGTTACCCACCATGTCGATCGTGTTTTTCGACTGGTCATTGGTGATCACCACCTTCATTTCTTTGGGAAGGCGTTCTTTTTTGGCTTTTTCAATAAAACTTTTGATACTTACCGAAGCATTGATCAGGTTTTCGCCGCTCTTTTTCTTTACGTCAAGGAAAACCACGGGCTTCTTGTCCAATCGGGCAAAAGAGGTAGCCTCAACCGGACCAAAACTTACGGTAGCGATATCACGCAGATAAACAATTTCCTGGTTTTCATCCCGTACTATAATGTTTTCAATTTCCGAATAGTCTTTGAACTCCCCGCTGATGCGCAAGCTGCGTCGGTCCTGGCGATCGCCGCTGATGCTCAGGATATCGCCTCCCGACATGCTCACATTTTCATTACGTATAGCCCCTTCGATATCGCCAAAGCTAATTTTTGAAGCCTCCATACGGTAGCGGTCGATGGTAATTTCCACTTCTTTCTCCAACAGTCCGCGGATGTCAACTTCCGATACTTCGGGGAATTTTTCAATCTCTTCTTCCAGGTATTCCGCATGGTCTTTTAAAACATCGTAAGGGAAATTTCCACTCAGGTTGATGTTCATTACCGGGAATTCCGAAAAATCGAGTTCGAAGACGTTCGGATCAGCAGGGAGGTCGGAGGGGAGGTCTACTTTGGCCTTATCCACCGCATCTTTTACATCCTGAAGGGCTTTGCTTACTTCCACATCGAGTTCAAATTCCACGATGATGGTTGAATAATCCTGTATGGATGTGGAGGTAAATTTTTTAACGCCTTTGAGGGTTTTTAATTCCTTCTCAATCGGACGGGTCACCAGGTTTTCCATATCCACAGGCGAGTTACCCGGATATGCGCCACCGATATAAATGGTAGGCTGCTTGATCTCCGGAAAACTTTCCTTGGGCATGGTGTTGTAAGCGGTCAGACCCACCAGAAAGATGATGAAGGTCAGCACGTACACGCTGGTTTTATTCTCTATCGAAAAGCTCGATAGTTTAAATTGTTTGAATTTTTCCTTTAATGCGCTCATCCTCTTGTCGCTTATTTAGGTTGAACAATATCGCCCACTTCAACATTGAGATGACCTTCGGTTATTACCTGGTCGCCATCCTGAAGTCCGCTCAACACATAGATGGTTCCATGGCTGCTTAAGCCTGTTACCACATTGCGTTTATCCGCTTTGAAAACGGTATCCTGCTGAACGGCTACCATGATAAATTTCTCATTGCCCATGGTTTGCACCAGGTTCGAAGGCACGCTAATCCCCTTAGCATCCCTGAAATCCGTAGCCTGAATGATGGCCAGCAAATTGGGTTTCAGGCGGGTGTCTTTCGATTCAATGGCCACATGCATGGTAAATGTTCTGTTATTGGTATTGATAACCTGACCGATGGCTGTAATTTTTGCACTCAGGGTATCTTTCAGGGCAGGGAAATAAACCTCAACTTTATCGCCGGTTTTAAAAGCGCCCACATATTTTTCCGATACATCGGCTACTACTTCCAGGTCGTTCAGGTTCACCACACGAACCACCGGCATACCGGGCGCTGTAACTTCACCCAGGTTCACCATAACCGCATCCACCACACCATTAACAGGGGCCCGAAGCTGAAATTTATCCAGCTGGGTAGAGAGGGTCGCTTCCTGATTTTTTAAGGCTTCGTAGTTGTTTTTGGCCTGCAGGTATTGCATTTCAGTACCGATCTGTTTTTCCCACAAGCGTTGTTGTTTTTCATAAGTTTGTTTAGCCAGCGACATACGGGTACGCAGTTCAGCCAGATTCGATTCGATCACGCTGCCGTCAAGATCCACCAAACGTTGACCTTTAACCACATTTTGACCTTCTTTTACATACACACGCATCACTTTCCCACCATTTTCGGCCGAAAGGGTGATATTGTTATCGGTATTGATCACTCCTTGAATATCAACAGTATGCATAAATTCTCCAGGTGTTACGGTTAACAAACGTACCTGCGGATAAGATTCCGTTTTGTTTGAATCGCTGTTTTCTTTGAAGGCAGTAATCCGAGCCTGTACATTGGTAAGGCTATCGTTTAATTTTTTAATCTCAGCCTGAATGTCGGCTTCTTGTTTTTCGAGTTCTTGTAATGTTTCAGTTCCTCCGCAGGCCACTAGAAAGAGGGTAGCGGAAAGGATTAAGGCAAATTTTTTCATCTTGGGGTGGTTATTTGTTCGTTATGGATGGGTGGGTTATTTATTGAGTAATCCTAAAGCTTTTTTGTATTGAATTTCTGCTACCAGCAAGTCGTAAATGGCGCTGAGGTAATTGGTTTCAGCCTGAAGCAGGTCGCTGTTGGCGGTGGTTACCTCTAATGAAGTACCCACACCTTCCTGGTATTTGGCCAGTGCGATCTCACGGATCTCGATGGAGAGTTCGTAGTTTTGGCGCTGGTTTTCTACGGTTTGTTTGGCTGTGATGTAATTGTTTTTCCCGTTAAAAACATCATTCTGTATGGCGCTTTCCAGGTTATTGAGGTCGTTTTTTGTTTTTACTGTTTCCAGCCTGGCTTGTTGTACCAGCGCATTTCTTTGAAACCCGGAAAATATTGGCACACGAAGCGAGAGTCCCCACATGGTACCTCCGTAAAATTTATTTCCGAGATCCCCAAAATTACCATCCGTTGCAAAGGTGTTTTGCTGATGCGAGCCAAATGCGCTCAGTGAAGGCAGATAACCCATCTGGTAGCGTTGTACATTCATGTTGTTTAATACCTGGCTCTGGGCAAGGATCTGGTATTCCGGACGGTTGGTCATGATCGCCTTGGCGCTTGTATCCATGGTCGATGCAGTGGTCATCAGGTTCTCCAGTTTGTCATTCAGTGTGAGGGGGGCATCCACATTCATGCCCATCTGGAATTTCAGGATACGGTATGCGAACTGACGCTGATTTTCCATCTGCTGGCGTTGGATCTTCAGGTTGTTCAACTGAAGCGCCAGACGGGAAACGTCGATCTTCTCAGCAAATCCCGCTTCAAACAGTGCTTTGATATCATCATGCGTTTTTTGCAGGGTAATGATATTGGAATCCATGGCTACAATAGTCTGGTCAGCGATCAGGGCCATATAATAGGCCTGGCTCACATTCACCCGGGTATCGACCTCGGTTCCGGCACGCATGCGCGATGCCAGCTCAACATATTGTTTGGCGGCTTTTAATCCCAGAAAATAAGTTCCGTCAACCAGTAACCAGTTGGCATTGATTTTTGCCAATCCGGTATGGGAGATCCCCATTTGAAATTCGAGGGGAGGTCCGTTGGGGTCAACAAAATTGGGAACCACGGTTGTAGGGATCTGAGGCTGTCCGGTGTAATCGATCTGGGCATTGATCTGGGGCAGTCCGATGGCCGTGGTTTCCTGAACTTTTTTGCGTGCAATTTCAACGTCGAGTCCGGCATTTTTTAAGGCAGGATTGTTTTTCAAGGCGTAGTCGATGGCTTGTTGCAAAGTCATCACGGAGCTTTCACTCTGGGCAACGGCGTTCATTCCGATCCCCAGAAACAGGATGATAATCAGAGATTTCAGTTTATTCATGACTGAGTTGTTTTTCATTTAAGTGGTGTATGCCTTTAGGGGTAGAAATACCATGGATATGGTAGTAGATAATTTCCTTCTGAAGTTCTTTAAAGGTGTAAATGGATTTGGAAAAGCGGTCCTCATCCAGGATCAGGTCGATCAGGCAGATATAAATTTTAGCGATGATATCCGGGTTCATGTCTGTACGGTATAAACCCAGCTCTATGCCCCGATCGATATTGCTGCGAATTTGCTTTTGCACAAAATTGAGTCGGTGTTCTGTCAATAATTTCCAGGCCTGGGGAAAATATTTGCTGAGTTCAAAAAAGAGATTGGGATTTATTTGCCTGGTCATGGTATGGAAATACATGCTCACCCCAAGCAATTGATCGATGGGGTTTTTATGTTCGTCAAAAATGCCGCAGCAGGATATTTCAACACCTTTTAAATGATATTGAACCGCCGCCATCACCAATCCGTTACGGTCCCCATAATGCTGATAGAGGGTCTTTTTAGATACCCCTGCTTCCCGCGCTACATCGTCCATGCTCACGCTGCGCACACCGAAACGCATAAACAGCGCAACGGTCTTTTCCAACAGGTTATCAGGCTCTTGTTTTTCGATTGTCATTTCGGGGGCAAAGCTAATCAGGAAACTATTTATTCAATTAAAGTTTCCTAAGTTTTCGCTAAACGGAAACAGTTTGGGGGTAAACGTCTAAAAAATATGCTGCGAATTACCTTTTTAATTTTCCATCCTGGTTAAAGAAATTTACCGAAACGGGAAAATAATTGACTGAAGCGGGATTGTTTGCTATCGAGTATTGCTGACGCACGATGGCTGACGCGCGCGTATCGTTGTCGCGGGGGCGCGACAACGATACGCTGGCGCCAGCACTACTCGGTGTCCGCGTTTGATTAATTGTGCGAAAGCAATGCGCGTCCAAGGAGGAAACAATACCTTTGGAGCGTGGAAAATCCGGGAAGAATTTTGCGCATCCATGCCATCACGGTGCTGGTGAGTGCCTTGCTCATGGCGGCTAAATTCCTGGCCTGGTACCTCACCGGCTCCAATGCTATCCTTACCGATGCGCTGGAGAGTATCGTGAACGTGCTCGCTGGGGCCTTTGCCTGGTATAGCCTCTGGTTATCTTTTAAACCACGTGATCACGATCATCCCTACGGACATGGTAAGATCGAATTTTTGTCGGCCACCCTCGAAGGTTCGCTGATCCTCATCGCCGGACTAAGCATCTTCTTCAAATCCATCTATAACTTTATCTATCCCCAGGAAATACAGGAGATCAGCACCGGAATTTGGCTGGTGGCAGGAGCGGGTTTGGTAAATTTTATGATGGGACTCTACCTCCGGAAGAAGGGCGAAAAGGCCGGCTCAATGACTTTAAAAGCTAACGGACAGCACCTTCTGAGCGATGCCTGGTCGAGTTTGGGTTTGTTGATCGGTTTGTTTCTGTTATGGATAAGCGGCGAAGTATGGGTCGATAACGTATTGGGACTTCTTTTCGGAGCCTATATCGCCTGGGTAGCACTGGGAATTCTCCGCAAATCGGTAGCCGGCATCATGGACGAAGCCGATTTTGCCCTGCTGGAAGAACTAGTCGGCTATATAAAAACCAAACGCAAAAAAGAATGGATCGATATCCATAACCTGCGGGTCATTCAATATGGCCGCATGCTGCATATCGATTGCCATATCACCCTGCCCTGGTACTATTCCCTGCAGGAGGCCCACGACGCCATCAAAGACGTGGACCAGACCATCTACGAAAAATACCAGGAAGTCGAACTGTTTATCCATATGGATCCCTGTATCCCGCATTCGTGCAGGATTTGTTCCATCGAAAACTGCGAAGTGAGGCAAAAACCCTTTGAGGCGATGCAGGAATGGGATGTGGCGACCTTGCTGAAGAATCAGAAGCACGGGGATTTATGATTTATGATTTATGATNNTTTATGATTTATGATTTGTGATTTGGAATTTGTGATTTGCAGCTTTTCTATGGTCCATGGTCTATGGTCTATGGTCTAAAGCCCATGGTCTAAACCTCCAAACATGATACCCCATCGCCAGTGTAAACGAGATCGAAGCCGACACCGGAGCAGCCTGCACACCAATCACATCCATCAATACATAAAAGGCAATAACCATCACCACTAGATTAAAGAGGGAACCCACAAAATTGACCCGGTTTAAACCCAGGCCGGAAAAATAATGAGCATAAATATTTCCAAAGCTCATGCTCAGTATGGCGGGGGCGAGCAGCACCAGATAATCGTGGATACCGGTAAACTCAGCACCGAAAAGCCAGGTGAAAAAGGTATCGGGCAGCAAGGTCAGGGTGAGTACCCCGGCAGCGCTTACAGCTACACTGATGCCTCCATAGCGGCGGGTCAGGTTTCTGCTGTATTGAATATCGGTGCTGTTTGCAATTTTGGCAAACTGTATGGTGGAGATGCTGCGGGTGATCATCCAAACCGACTCGGCCAGGGAAAGGGCATTGGAATAGATGCCCAGGGTACTTTTTCCGAAATGGGAGTCGATCAGAAAATAAACGATGCGGTAATTAAAAAATTGGGTCAGGTTGGCGAGCTGAATGTACAATCCATGACGGATAAAAATGCGTAAAAGTCCGGAATCATGGGCCTTTACATCCATGGCCAACTCCTGTCTCAGGTAGGTAAAGGAGAGTCCTAAACTAATGACCTGTGCGATGGCATAAGCCCATACAAAACTTAAAAAAACGGGTTCAAAAAAAAGGAAGGCAGCCACAAGAATGGTGACACTCAACATGGGATTGATTACCTGTAAGGTATTATAGGCTTGCGTGTGTTGCCTGCCGAGGAGCAGGTTCGCCAGATTGTTCCACCAGGCAAAGATCATGGCGCAGGCCAGTAGGAGCAGGTTATATTCTCCCGGTAAGAGGTCCAGAGCATAGAGCAGGAGCCAGGTGGCAAAGGCAAATAAGCTGCTCCACCAAAAAGAGATCTGTGTGAGTTGTTTAAGCGAATAACGCGGAGCCAGGTAAACCAAAGAGGCACCTCCAAGCCAATTCGTGCAGAGATGGATAAGGGCAATGGAAGCGATAAAAAGTCCGTGTGTTCCACGACCTTCCGAACCCAGGTAGCGTGAAATAAGGATGCCGATCAGCAGGTTGAACAGCGATGCGCCAAATCGGGTAAAAAACTGCCAAACAATATGTCGGTTCATTTTGCTCATGCCAGGGCATCGCGGTAGAGCGCAAAATACATGTTTCCAACGGCCTCATAACTAAAATGCGTCTGAACATAATTTCGGAGGGTAGCGACGTCCGTTGCATTTTCACCCCGCGCCTGTTCAAGAAGGGCTTTACAGAGCTCTTGTTCATCGCCGGCATCCAATAGTCTTCCGCGTTTTTCTGCCAACATCTCCGGAATGCCCCCAACCCGGGTGGCAATAACCGGCAATCCACAGGCAAAAGCTTCCAGAATAACCACAGGCTGGTTCTCATAGTTGCTGAACATCACCATACTTCCATGGGTTTGAAAAGAAGCGACAAGATCATCGCCCATTTTTAATCCGGCGAAATCGGTAAACGGGTCCAGTCCCAATTCCCGGGCGTAGTTGCGGGTTTCTTCCCAATCCGGACCTTCTCCTACCAAAGTAAGGAACAGGGCAGGGTTTTCTTTGAGGGCAGATTTGAAAGCCCGCAGCAGTCCTTTGGTATTTTTCGCTGCCTCATCAAAGCAGGAAACATGAAGGAATCGGGTAGAAGGGGCTCTTTCGGCAGGGGGAGTAAAGCGATCTATATCCACCACATTGTTCACCACCTGATAGCGGGGGTTGCTAAAGCCCATTTCCTGCATGGCGCGGCCCAGGTTTTCGTTTACCGGACAAACCGCGAAGGCCTTTTTCACCACCTGCCGGGTAAACCATTTTTTGATCCGGCCACCAAATTTCGCCCGGTTTACAGGTAAATAGCGTGACCAATGTTCCGTGATCAGGTAAGGAACACCTCCGTTGACACGGATCAGCCAGGGCAGGAATCCGGCACGGGTCAACACATGCACATGGTGCAGATCCGCCTTCCCCGCCCGCGCCACCAGCATGGAATAGCCCTTTAAGGTTCCATAAAAATAATGGTAAGCGTCCATCAGTTTTCCCACAATTCCCGCCTGTTTGCGGTAATACACCCGCATGGTAGGGATCTTATCTTCGACCCCGTACTTAAACTCGATCAGTTCCCCGCTTTTTCTGTTTTCACCCAGTACCTGCAGCACGCTCACCCGCACATGGGGCAGGAGGGAAGCAGCATGGTATTTAACAAACAGCCCCGGCATCGGATCACCCCGATGCGGATACCAGGCAGGGAAAAAGACGACGTGGGGTTTGTCCATTTAGCTGGCAAATGTAGGGAAGAGTTCAGTTTTTAGCGCCGCGCCCATCTACTGAGTGCATAACACCTCACTTATACAGTTTCTTCAATCTTAGGGGTTTTTCTTTTTACCTGCCGTTTGGATTTTCTTCCTTTAATGAATTTGCTTATCTCTTGCTTTTCTTGCTCTGTCAAAGGAGGACTTTTGATTTCAAAGTCGACTCCTTTTGGTTCTTTGATATGTCCCATTCTATTTGGTTTTAAAGTACTTGTCAACTAATTTTTTTGCCGGGTTTGTTTCGATTATCATTCTATGGTTTTTGAAATGATAAGCTCCCAAAGTTTTAGTGTAATGATCAATTAGGACAGTTTTTGCGGTAAAAGCCACAAATCCCTCAAACCCTTTTTGGAATGATATTTTGCAAGCATAAGCCACAAGATTTCCTGCTACTCCTTCGTACAATTTGTTCTTGCCGATATTAAACGGTGCATTTTCCAAAAGGTTAATAAAAATATATTCACTTTCAATGGAAATGCTCAACAAGCCTTGAATAATATCCGGATTATTAACGATGGTGAGTTTGTAGGTTTCTTTTTTCACATCGTTGAATTCTGATTTCCAATCAAATTTCCACCCGTTTTTCTTTGTTATCTTGACAAGATCAGTTTTAGTAAGAATTGAGATTTCAGTAAGGAAGCTGTCTCCTGATATTGTATTCAATATGGAGTCGGTCAACTTATCGACAATGAAATTTTGATCGATACTTTTCACTCTACTCATCTTTACGAAGATACGCTATATCGCTGAGTATTTTCGGGTGTTCAGATGATAAATTCCGGTGTTCCATTGCTGTTGTCTGTCGTCTCTTGACCAGAAAGGCCCGCTATTCCTTTTCATTGCAGACATCAATTTGTCTGTGACTTAATTCAGACCATTTGTTTACCGTGCCAATTTGGTAGATATGTTCACCCAACCAACAAGCTCCGGCATGTGTATAGGTCACGAGTGTTTTGTTTTTACTATTGAATTCAGCAGGGAAGTACGTCATAGAGTCAGTCAGGAAACTATCCAAAGCGAACTGCTTGTCTGCCCCCTGAATGTAGTAACTATAGAAGGTCCCTCCATTTCCACCCATGTCGTTTATGATGGCGAAGTCATTTCTTTTGTCAAAGTTGAAGTCGGCAACTACAAAGTCTCCATAGTAGTTATCTGGGGCTATTTTGTTTTTGTTGACGCCGGTTATAAAGGATCTTGATTTCTCAAAGTCTATCCAATTTGAGTAAAGAACATAAACGGGTTGAATGATTGAATCGAGTAAATTCATTTTTTTATCGTAGACCAATATCGTCCAGTAATGAATCAGATATTCTCCGGTTCGATCACGTTCATAATAGATAAGTTTGAAGTTGTTTGTATATGAGAGATTGTCGTAAAATCTTTCTTTGACCACGGTACTATCTTTTATAACCACAGTGTCTGTGAAGGATTTCTTTGTCAACGAATCTTGGCTGTTGAAGGTAGAATTGTTTTCGGTTTCATTATCCGAGCAGGCAAAGATAAAAATGGTCAATAGCAGGGGAATTATCCATTTCATCTTATAGTCCATTCGTGGTTTCAACCCCATGCTCCATGCCCTAAGCCTATCCTCGTTCATAATACAAAACCACTGAGCCGCCACTAAAAGTCTTGGTTTTAATGAGTTTAAGAATAGTCCTGTCTTTCAAATTTTCAAACAAAGGCAAGGCCCCTCCGGAAATAACCGGTTGTATACAGAGTTGAAGTTCATCGACCAGACCAAGTTTCATCAGCTGGATAATTAAACTCCGACTACCCACAAAAATGGGTTTACCCACTTCTTGTTTGAGTGCTAAAACTTCCTCCTTCAGCTCACGTTGAGCGATCCGGGCGCTGTCCCAGTCCAAATGATCCAGGGTATGAGTAAAAACTATCTTTGGAATTTTGTCTATGGCACGTGCAAAGTCGTCCATCGACTTTTCTCCGGAGGGTTCTTTGAGCAGCGTTTGCCAAAAGCCCATAAGTTCGTAGGTGATTCGGCCATAGAGGATCGTATCTCCTTCCTGCAACAGCTGCGTATAATGGTCATGTACCTCTTCATCAGGTATTCCTGCCCGATGATCACAATCCCCGTCCAGGGTCATGTTGATCGCTGCGATGATCTTTCTCATGGATTTGTCTGGTTTTTTCGCAATGAGGTGAAAGGCCTGATTCTTATCCTCATAATGGCCCTATTACAAAGGATACGGTTACCGCATATTTATCATCCAATAATTTTTCAATTCGATCTACACGGACAAAATTTCTAATTTCACTTCCATCAAAGTCTATTTCGTCGCCGAGTTTCAGGTTTTTGAAATTGTTCACCTTGTCTTTTTGAATATAGTGGCCAAGAAACATGATTCCCNNCCCGTTTAAAATCAACAGTCATATTAAGTCCTGAAAGCATGCCAGTCATGAGTTGACCCGCCGCTTTGAACCAATATTCAAGATTTGCCGTGTCTTGTTGAAATTTACTTGTTTCAAAACGGAAGGTCAATACATAATATTCACAACCCCAATTGCGGATGATCAATTTGTCGCCATTGTCGAAGACCACCGTCTCAATTGCACTGATACTATCTGCTTGCAAAACAAAGGTCGTGTTGGGATAGTCTTCTTTCTGAATGACAGGCTCTGCCTGCCCTCTGACACAGTCCTTAGGTTGTTTTTGATCAATTCCAGCCACCTTTTCCGGACTGTTTGCCAGGGAAACAGGGTCAATAAATGCAAATTTCTCAGCAGTTTTATTCGGTGTATTGTCCTGGTAATAATGGCTCGCCTGGATAGGCCCGTCCAATGAGTTGATCAATAGCCCAATGAAAATTAAAGGAAGGATCAATCCGACAGTCAGGAAAATAAGGCTAGCGTAAAGTTTATTAATTGACTTTTTGATAATGAAAATATTTACCACAAGCAGGCTTAAGATTATTAGTCCCCAAACAGCCACTAAGAATGGATTCATTCCGGAAAGGAAAACCTTGTATCCGAAATAAATAACAGCGGCCATAATCAGACTGCTTATCCAACTGTAGAGCGACATAGTCATAACGGAAACTATTTTTCTCATGGGCTTTGCATTTTAGCATCGGCGGCCTTCATTTTCAAACCGTGATAATTCGTCACGGTTTCATTTCCTTCCTGCTTAAGTCGTTGCTTGGGCTTACACCAAAAGGTATTGGCATCTACACTTTTGGTAGGTGCAGCTGCCTCCAAATCAACGATTTACAAGTTGTAATTTTGTCCAGTCTTCGATTTCAAGATTTACAAGTCGGTCAAAGTCACTAACGTTTCTTGTTACTAACGTTAGATCGTTAAATATTGCTGTTGAACCAATTAACAAGTTTTCAATCCAGCTACAAACTCATCCGCAGATTGGTCAAGTTCCAATGCCCCGAATAATAACTTCCAGGAATTATCTTTAGCTTTTTTTGGTGTTTTCAATGAATTAGAGAGCTTAGCTATAAGTTCTAACTTGTTGTTGGGGCTTAAACTTTTAAGCAATGTAAAGTAGCTATCTATGAGGCTCGTGTTTATATCTGCTGCTTTCATACCGTGTCGTTTAGATTCATACAAATTTACAAATTTAAGCGGGCTTGCATGATTTCGTGTCAAAACGGGGATACTTTCAGAGCAAACGCAAGTCCAAGTTAAGTAATTCACTTCAGTTTGAAAACGATTTAAAGCACGAGTTTAGTGCAAGCGCCTCGAGTACTTCTTGCCATTCGCTTTTTGATAAGCCATGATTCCCCTTTGCTCCCAACCCCACCAAACGATCGCAACAATTCCATCAGGAAGCGTTGTTTCTGTGATCCACTCTCTCACCTTGTGATCAGTGAGCTCATCAACCGTCTTCTTGGCAGAAACAGATTTTACCTATGTGCCTAAATCGGTGTCATCCCAATCGATACCCTTTGAAAGCATCCAGGTTAAAGAATGTCTTCGTTCGTGAATTGCCCCGCCATTTTCAACCGGATCAAAGTCAGGCGGAACTGTATTACGACCTAATTGAGCACTTATTACTGCGTTATGCAAACAGTAAAATAAATCTTCTTTTTTTATCAAACTTTCTTCGGAAATGGTTTCCTTATTTTTTGTCCAGTTTTCAATAGTTTCGTCAAAAGGACAAGAGTAGTTTAACAAGATATCCTGTATTTGTTCCGCTGTCATCATTTGTCCGTTTATTTCTGGTTCATGATAGCCAAAATACCAGGCCAATGGCCAGGCATTCTCAAACTTCCAACCTATGGTGTTTCTACATTCATCATCATCCCGGGAAGAACTTAAGATCTTCTTTTCTTCGTCAGTCATAAATCGTTGAAGTTCATTTTCATCAACGAAATTCACTATTCTTTCGCTCGGTATGTTCGATTCCGGAACCATAACCCAGAGTATCAGGGCTTTGAGCGCATTCAATCTCTTAGCGATTTCGATGGATGGTCGCATCTGTTTATCAAATTCGGTCGGCAATGAACTGGCAGGTTTAAATCCCGCATCAAGACAAATAGAAAGGGTCTCAAGCCTGGCTTCTGTCATCCAGGGAACTTTCTTATAGGTTTCCAATAGATTTTCACTTGCCGACTGTTGGTTAGCATTTTCTTTTGAACCGAATAGTTTTTTAAGAATATTCATGGTGGTGTTTGTTTAAAATTGAAGTCTAAGGATCATGAACTTGCCCTTAGTTTTTGGCTTTAATAGCACGATTTTTTATGTCAGTAAAAAGAGCAAGAGGAACTAAATTATCAAATAAAGTACAAATGTCCAAATCGAAGAACCAACCGCTGATAATCCCTGTATTATTTTGTCTTTATAATTGTTGTTGTCTCCTTTTGATTGTTTGCCGCATCAATTAAAGTTAAATAAAAAATCCCTTCCGGCTGTCCGCTTAGATCAATTTTATTTTTGGTGCCGGTAAATTGTCCCTGAAGTACTGTCTTGCCGTTTAAATTCGTCACCTGGTAAGTGATTTTAGCTTTTTGCTGCAATTCAATGGTAATAAAATCGCTTGTCGGGTTTGGATAAGCTTTTGACAGGAATTCAAAATCATCGGGGTCTATTGGCGTAACTGCTTTTGACGTGTCAGCCAAAACTGGAGCTGTTTCCTGGAAATTCAAAAGGGTATCAGGTGCAATGCTGTCAATAATGGCAGAGAATAGATTTTTCAATTCCCTTTTGTCCGGATACAAGCGAATGACGTCTGCCGAGCGGTACCTTACGATTTTTTGATGTTGTCCGTTTTCAATTGCTCTTTCAATGAGCATCGTCTGTTCCCAGGCTGAATTAAGCCCATAAACCAGGTTGTTTGTGAGTTTGACTGCGTAAATAAAAAAGGATGTGTCATTGAAGGGTTGACTGAAATAATAGAGACCGCGAAACTTACAAACTGTTCCTTTGAAAAGCGTATCACCGTGTGAGCTGTTCGTAATGAGGTTATAATTTTTGAATGAGGAAATCGTCAAAACAAGCGTGTCCGTTCCTGATTTAATGACCAGTTTCTCTCCGAGAACAGCTGTCAGGTCACGATTACGTTTTGGAAAAGGACTGTCGAACGTTGTCTTTGGAAAATACTCGGCCCCGTCTCCGCAAGCAGAGAGCAAAATGATCAGCCAGAAAAATGGACTAAGCGACTTCATTTGACATTTGCTTTTGTAAGCCAGGGCGCAATTGTCATTGACAATAATCCTGCGGAAATTGCCGTGACAATTACATTTCCATATTGTTTGATTTCAAGTCCGCTCAGAATTCTTGCCGCGATTATTGCTAAAGTCAGACTCACAACAATTACCCAGTATTTCAAATTTATATTTCCATTTTCAATCTTATATGTCGGCAATTTGTAAATGGCAAAGGCAATCACAAGTCCACCGATTAAAGTCGATGAATGTTGTAAGAGTTTTAAGATCGGGATTTGTACACCGAATAAGTCAACCGAATTTTGTAAAGCTGGAATCGTCTGGACAAAATGGCCGTGTTCGTGCGTAAATCCGTCCCAAAAAATGTGGGATGCAGCACCGATTAGAATTGAAATTGTCACTACAAACCAATTTCTTTTGAAGTGGCTGTTCCATTCAAAATGATTAAACGGCGAAAATCTTGATTTTAAAATTGTTGGTAAATTGTCGAATAACTGGTCACGAACAATGTTATGAAAAATAAAAGCAAGCAGCAGTCCTAAGGGTAAGTCAAACCAAAATAGCCCGTCAAGGGTGTGACTATAATTGCTCTTTATTCGCATTCTTAAAAAGTATTCAAAGTCAGGTGTCAAACTGCCGATTACAAGTCCGGTCAATGAGAACCATTGTTTTGGTAAATACGTCAGTGGTAATACAATCGCTGGATGTGAAAAGGTAAATGGCATTTCTTTTTGTCAGTAAGGTATATCCGATCGTTGTTGTCTTTTTATAATGTATGATAATAGTTCACTACATAGGGTAGACATGGTACAAACGCTAGTCGAAAACGAAGGGTCAAGGTAAGAAATTCACTCCAGATTGAAAACGAATTTGGGCTTGCGCGGTGTTGGCAGCTGTGTGTTTTCTTTTTCGTTCAGAATAAATTTTGGACTGTCAATGTATCATTTTCAAAATTCACATGCACTCGATGTCCTTTCTCTACATACAATTCAGAACATATTGTGTCTATTGTAGTCAAAACACAAACTTTGCAAGTACTCTCACCTTTTGTCTTGAAAGAATGCTCGACATTTATAGATGCTGAAATAAACTCACCATAATCTGGCAGATCAAAATCCTGTTTGTCGATGTAGTGAATTACTCCAAAATTTTTCTGAAAGCTGACTCCTTTGATCTTGTCAATAGATCTTAACTCAACTGATATCCAAACATTATCCTTACTACAGCCGGATATCGCTAGGACGAGTGTGACGAAAATGCAAATGATATTTGGTCTACTCATATTGCTACCAACTCGCTTATACCTGCCATAAATATACGCTTTACCCCCTACATTGGATCGCTAAACGCCACAAATTGACTTTCTTATAAGGTTTTTTTATCCAGGAAGTGATGCGCATATCAGACGCCCCTGGAGTTACCTGTCATCCATACGCAAAATAAACCGTCGTCGTTCCTTTTGATTTGGCGTATTCCAAAAAGCGTTTGAAGTTCCTCAGGTCCTGCCCAAAATTATTTCCGATATAGCCTTCGTCTTTATTAAAAATATTTACCCATTTGATCGTTCCCGGGCTTTTGACAGTTGAAGTCCCAATTCCTCATCTGATACTGTCAGGGGAAGTCTAATGGCGAGGTCCGAACGATGATCATAACCCGTATTGTACAGGTTTTCTGTTGGAGTTAAAGTGATTTCCTGATCTTTTTGATGAACAGAAATGCATCGGGCATTTTGGTAGGTTTCCTTATTTGTCTTAAAACCCGCTGCCTTTTTGTACGCGGAAAGTGCACCGTTTTTTGGCTGATAATTTCCAATGTATTCTGCCAGGTCAAGGTGTTTTTTTAAGGTCGCTCCGAGCGTATTTGGGCTAACATTGGCCTGGAGAATGGTGAGTTTATCAGTAATTTTCCAGGGGCCGTCTGTTAAATCAAATGTCAGCACGATAATTTTATCTGGGTAAAAAAAAACCTCGGCCAATTGGGCTTCAGTCCATGGCCTTTTAAAAAGAAGCTTAATTTTTTTAAAGAGGTTCATGGTAATGATCAAGTATTCAGGATTTCACAAAACGTTCTCCGCGCAGGCCCAGTGCGGATATTTACCATAAGCGCCAGACTGAAAACGGAATCTAAATTAGGCAATAATCTTCAGTTTAGAAACGAAAGCGCAGCATTGGGCTTGGGCAGTGTTGTGCCCAGTTCTGTTCACAATAAGAACCTAGTGGATCTCCATTTCCTTAAGCAGTTCGTTTTCGAACAGCCACAATCTTTTTACTTGATCGAATACAGGAGCATTATCTGTTAAATATTTTAGAGAATAATTTGCCTCCGTAAGAACTCGTCCGTCGCAATGAATAATTCCGAAATTATTATTCAAGGCATAGATCAGGAAGGGATGATTTTCCCTACGCCAAAAAAGAGAGTAATAGCCATAATTATCCATGTTATTCTGCAAATAGAAACTAGATGTGTAATCATCTTTCACCCATTTCATCTCAATTTTGCGACAACTGTATGATAACTCATAATCGTCTGTACAATAATGAAGAATGCTATCGTACCAATGAAGAAGCGTGTCTTCAGAATAAGCTTTCAGTATGCTGTATTTCCCATCGACTTCAACTATTGTTGAGAGTAGGGCATATGCATTCATCATAGTATCGGTAACATAATCTGTGATATCGAATATTGGGTAAATCCAATCATAATCAGGAGAGACCAATTCTTTACCAGTAATTGTCCAAAGAGATTGTCCTCCATCTTTACAGCAAAAGAAATAACGGCCTTCTACTCCATCCATTCCAAAAGTAAATATTGAATCGTACTCGGCTGCTATGGGTAATTCACCCTTATAATTCATGATACCAAACTTGCCGTTTTGTTTTACTAACATGCCTATGAAAGTGGGATCGAAAAAGGTTTCAAATTCAAATTCACTGATGAATTTAACATCTTCGTTTAAAAAGGCAGCTTTTCCGTTTTGATGAACAGTAATGTAGTCGTCGTGATATGGCTTTAGAATTTCGTCATATTGAAACGGTAAGAGTATTGAATCCGATATAGTAATTAATCCTTTCTTGCCATTTAATGTTGCAACTACTTTTTGGTCATACGACCAGTACTCGCAATCTTTGTATTTAAAAGGAACTTTTATTTCACCTCGTCTGTCTATGACACCCCATTTCTTGCCCTGTTTCACCGCGCAGTATTCGTAGTCGAATTCCTTGACGTCATCGTATTTGATTTCAATAACAACTCGCCCGTAATAGTCAATAAAACCCCATTTGCCACCCTTTTTTACAGCACCCAACTCCCCTTTAAAACTTCTTACTTCCTGATACTCATATGCAATTAATGGTTTTTTTGAAATGATATGAACATAACCCCATTTCCCTTTTTTCTTAGCAGGTATGAAGTCAGATTCATCATACTGTCCATGTGTGTAGACAATTATAAACAAAGTGATTATGGAGAATACTATTCGCATAGTTGGAGATTATAACGAATAAGAGGTCTACTAAGTATTGGATATCACTAATTTGTAAAAGGTCAAATATTATTTAGTAACAGCACACAACGTTCCGCGTACTGACACAGGCCGGCGCAGGGAACGTATGCTTTCCAGCTAATATAAGGTTTGTTAGGANNAGCCAAATGTTTATCCATTCTTTTATATCCTCAAATCTCATTTCTCCTGAGCTGGCCGCAATGACCATTTTGTACTTTTCATCCTGCTCGGCATCAATGTCATATCCATTGTCAAAGAGAATGAGTTTCATTAGAACGTAGGCAGTCCTTTTGTTTCCGTCTAAGAATGGGTGATTAATCAGAATGCTTTCAAGGACTGCTGCAGCTTTTTCCGCAGGGGTCGGATATAGAGCTTGATTATCGAAAATGGCAAAAGGTCTGTTAATAGCTGCTTCAAGTGAACCTCTGTCACGAATTCCTTTGCTTCCACCAAACCGGTTAATAAGAATATTATGAATATTTAGAACGTCCTTTAATTCAATCATTGAGCAAGCCGTTCAAGAAGTTCCTTGTCTTCCGACAAGATTTGACGCAGGTTATTGGTTAATTTGACTTTATCAACCGGTTGATCTTGAAGTTCCTTTAAAAAATCAAGTACATCCTGTAATACTGTCTCCGGAACACTATCAATAACTTTCTGGATTTCAATAATTAGCTGTGTCTTGGTCATATTCAAATATACAAAAAGGGCGCTAAATTACTGTGGCAGTACAATGAGCCTTAACCTATATCCCCGCCATAAATATACGCTTTAACCCCTAAATCAAATCGCTAAACGCAACAATTGGAATTTTTCACGCGACTTAATTTTTGGGTCAGGACCGTCACTTTATCAATAAAATATCCCAACTTCTAAAACTGTACCCTTTTTT
>DQHT01000145.1 GCA_003531115.1 Bacteroidota bacterium
GGGACGAGGAGACTTTGAGACTTGGAGTCGAGGAGATGAGGAGACTTGGGGACGAGGAGATGGAGAAACCTGAAGAAAATGGACAAAACACGGAAGCCCAGGAACGTCACTCTGAGCAGGCAGATGTGACTTCAGATGAAGTAGAAACTCCACGCCGTGTCGAAGGGTCCAAGCTCCAAGTTCCAAGTTCCANNCCTACAGCCTACAGCCCATAGCCTACAGCCAATAGCTTCTCTACGCATTCCGTTCCTCTACCAGGAACAAGTGCGCGATTACCCCATGCTCCCATCCACCTACCAGCCCAGGTCAACAGGCGACAGCACAAAAAAAGTATCCCCCTGGTCTCTGGCCTTTAATCCGGGAGTCTTGCTTCCTTCTGTTCAGTCTTTTGGAAAAACAGGTTCTGTCAATTATGAAAAAACAAATGAATTCAGACCCGGCTTATCCATGTCGCTCTTTCTGAATTACAGTTTTAAACAAAACTGGATGATGCGTACAGGGATCAATTGGAGTTCCTATTCTGTAAGCGGAACACAGCGTTATTTCGGTAAAACAGATACGGTTGAGTGGATAGACCGGGAAAGGAATACCGGATTCCAGACGATCGAAAAAGACCGCAACTGGAACTTCGAAAGTCGCTACCAATGGATCGGAATTCCTGTTGAACTTGGACGTCGTCAGCATTTTAATAATGGATTTGGTTGGGAATGGACCGTTGGCGGAGGCGTGAATTACCTCTATCGCTTTGATAAAATTGCTGAAGATAACAGGTATCTGAGCGGTATTGACGAAAGCATCAATCGCTTACAATTCAATATCAGCGCAGGATTTGGCGCCTATTACCAGTGGAAAGGACCCTGGAGCTCCTTTGTGAACGTGCGTTACCTCCTGCAGCCAAAATACCTTTATGAATCCGAAATGCTTCGGGAAAAACATCAGATATTGCAATTCGGAATCGGACTGCAGTATCAATTTAATGGGAAAGGAAATTGATCATGAAAGCCAAGTTGAATTTAACGATAAGGGTTCTCCGGAGTTACCATGTAGGCGGTGACTTGAAACTTGCATTTATGTTTGCAGTCATCAGCATGCTCTTGTTTGTGCCTAAGGAAAGCCAGGCTCAAACCATTGTAGTCCAAACCACAATTAAAGACAGCTCTAGTACCTGGACGAATGACGGAAGCCCCTACCGAATACAAGGCGACATTTTTATTGAGGAAGATGGATCTTTGCTCATTTTGTCAGACTGCGAACTGATCTTTGAAGGGAATTATGGCATTTATGTAAAAGGTGTTTTGCAGGTGAAGGGAAATCCTGGTCGCACGAAACTCCAGGGCATGGACCTCGGCAATGGAAAACATGTGCTGTGGAAAGGAATTAAAAAATCCGCCGCCAACGCCTATATCCGATTAGACAGTGTGGATATTCTGGATAGTGAAATTGCGGTGGACTATTCAGGTTTTCCCTATGCATCGGGCAGCAACCCATTTGCCACCACTGCCTGTCATTTTTATAATAACCTGGTTGCCTTGAAGTCAGGGCCTCAGGGTGGAGGCAGTTTTTCCTGTTCAGGTGTAACATTTACCAACAACAATATCGCCGTTATGGGCGATTATTCCTCCATAGACTCAGTGGGCGCACATGGCACTTTCTCCTTTTACCAATCAACTTTTGAGGAAAATGGGATAGGAATACAAAATGCGACATTTAAGGCTGAAAGCTGCCAGTTTCGAAACAATGGAGAAGCTATTCGTGATGCTTTTTACTGTGAGATCGATTCCACAGGTTTCAGTAACAATAAACTGGCTATCAGTGGTTACGCTCTGGTCATTGAACGAACCGTATTTTACGCGAATGACAAGGGTATCGTTCATACCGGGAGAAATACGAACCGCGACAAGGTCTTGCGTAATTCCATCCTTCGTTCCAACCATTTTGAATCGAACAAAGAAGCTCTTTTTACCGAAGACGGAGCCATGATCGACGAATTGAGTTGCAACCTCTTTTTTATGAATACGATTGCTTTGGTCGTACCTGACTCGCTTTACAATGCGAATGCAGCGCTGTTCCGTGTTGAAAGGAATGTATTTGTGCAAAATGATCTTGCTATTCAGGTCCTCGAATTAGAGGCGAATTTTACCCCAGCTCCGGGGAGTACCGTACAAGCTGTACAGTTTTTATACAATGCGCTGACATTTAATTTTATTATCATCGATCATAGCAGCCCGAACAACCTCAACTTTTTCAATAATTATATACTGGCGAATAAGTTTCTGATCGATCTCGGTGTCGTTGATGGCGACGATCAGCCGGGTCTGGGATTGATCAATTATACGGTATCAGGAGATACTACCTATGCCAATTCCTTTATAACGGTCAATAAAATTCAGGATGTGATCAAACATCCGAATTACGACTCGGCGCTGATTGCAGGGAATACCTATACGTTTGAAATCTGTGCATCTATGCCCGGAAATGGTGTAGGAATAGAGCCATTGGAGGAATTGATGGAAGTAAAGGTGTTTCCCAATCCCTTTCGCAATGAAGTTCATATTGAGTGGGAATATGAAAGTGTATTTGATTTTCACCTCTACGGTCTGACCGGACAAGAAATTCCCTTAAAAAACCCAGGCGGGCTGGCTTCACCTGCACATTTCGATCTGGAATATCTGGAACCCGGGATCTATTTCCTCAGGGCGATCTCAGGGAATGAGGTCCGTTCTTTTAAACTTATTAAGAAGTAAGAAAATATCCGGCTATAACTCTTGAGGAAAAACATATCGCTGGTGGTAGGCAAGTAAATTTCCGATCGGTGCCTGAATGATCTGTCCGGGCTGAATATGAAGCTCAGCGGCTGCTTTTCGAAGAGAATCCTGAAAATGAAAAGCGATGGATCCAACAAAATGGACCTTCATTTTTTCATAGCCTTTAAAACTGCAAACGTGGATCTGCAGGAAAGTTTTCATGCCTTCATACAAAATGGCATCAAAAACAGGCAAATCCTTGTATTTTGTTATGAAGGGAGTAAATCCCGCGAGATAAATATTGGCATGGGGCTTTTCATAAACATGATGCAAAATGACAGCCCTGTTTACCCCATATTCTTTTTCCAGGTCCAGGGCTACAGATTCAGGCAATTGTTTGTACAGATAAGCCGCCAGTAGTTTTTTTCCGAAATACGACCCGCTTGCTTCGTCGCCAAGGATATAACCAAGCCCGGCATAGTTCGAAGTCAGGTTTTGTCCATCAAAATAAGCAGCATTTGAACCTGTACCGAGTATACAACAGATACAAGGTTCGCCCTGGTAAGCGGCATAAGCTGCGGCTTTCATATCATGCTCAACTTTTATACGGGCATTTGGAAACACGGTGCTAAGCGCCTGCACAACAATGGCCTTTTGCGTCTCCTGGGAACAGGCTGCTCCGAAATAATAAACGGACTGAACCTCAGCGGCTATTTTTTTGGTCGCTGGCTGTTTAGCCAATTCCTCCACGATAAAAGTTGCGGAATGGAAAAATGGATTAAAACCCATGGTTGCAAACGCGTCGATACGGTTTCCGCTTTTATCCAGCAGAAGCCAGTCGCATTTTGTAGAACCGCTGTCAGCAAGTAGTATCATCCCTTCCCTATTTCCCGTCAATATTATTCATTTTCGGCACGATTCTCTCTTCAATGTTCATAGCTGCACTTTTTTGTTCATAAAATGTGTCAGCATTATGCCCTTTAATCGACAAATTTGTAAACTTTTCAAGAACATATAACCATGAGCGAACAAGCGGAACACGTAGAATGTCTGATCATCGGATCAGGACCAGCAGGATTTACAGCAGCAATATATGCAGCACGAGCAGATATGAAACCCGTGATGTACGAGGGATTACAGCCAGGAGGACAACTAACCATCACCACCGAAGTTGAAAATTATCCCGGTTTCCCGCATGGTATTGAAGGTCCGGAGATGATGACCCTTTTTAAGGAACAAGCTACCCGTCTTGGAGCCGATATACGCTTCGGATTGGCCACCGCTACCGATCTTTCCAAACGCCCGTTTCGGGTTACGGTTGATGAAACCAAAGAAATAATCGCCGATACCGTGATCATTGCTACCGGGGCCTCGGCCAAATGGCTGGGCATTCCTTCGGAAGAAAAATTCAAGTCAAACGGGGGTGGAGTATCTGCCTGTGCCGTTTGTGACGGTTTTTTTTACCGGGGTAAAGAAGTGGCTATAGTAGGTGGCGGAGATACAGCTTGCGAGGAAGCTTCATACCTGGCTAAAATTTGTAAAAAGGTGTATATGATCGTTCGCAAAGATCATTTACGCGCTTCAAAAGCGATGCAACATCGGGTTGAAAACACCCCAAATATTGAGATCCTGTATACCAGCACAACCAAAGAAATTTTGGGAGACCAGGTTGTAGATGGTGCCATCATAACCAATACGGAAACCAATAGCGACCGAAAACTGGATATCCAGGGCTTTTTTGTGGCCATCGGTCATACCCCGAACACAACGATCTTTAAGGGTTTTATCGACCTCGATGAACAGGGCTATATTAAAACCATACCCGGCACTACCCGCACGAATATCCCCGGTGTTTTTGCCTGTGGCGATGCGCAGGACAAAGTTTACCGTCAGGCTGTAACTGCCGCAGGTACAGGATGTATGGCTGCATTGGATGCAGAGCGCTTTCTGGCTGAGCAACCGGTTGAGGAAGGGGTTCAGGGTAACGGGTTATAGGTTTGTGGTATTGGAATCTGTACCATAGATTTGCTTATGCTCCAACTTGAAACGGATATCAAGGCGGCCATTCGCGATATCCCTGATTTTCCAATACCCGGAATTCTATTTAAAGATGTTACCCCTGTATTTAAAGATCCGGAATTATGTACCCGAATTCTGGAGGCCTTTGCCATCCATTATCAAACTGTGGAAATTGATGCCATCGTAGGCATAGAAAGTCGCGGGTTCTTATTCGGACTTGCATTGGCCACGCGCATGCGCAAACCCTTTGTTCTCATTCGTAAAGCAGGGAAATTACCTGCAAAAACCATCAAACTGAACTATGCGCTGGAATATGGCGAGGCAACAATAGAAATTCACGATGATGCCATTGAAAAAGGATGGAAGGTATTGGTGCACGACGACCTGCTGGCAACGGGAGGTACTGCCCATGCATCTGCCCGCTTATGCGAACAGGTTGGAGCCGAAGTCCTGGGTTTTTCCTTTCTGGTGGACCTGAGTTTTTTGAATGGAAAGGCAGTGCTGTCAAAAGGATTTCCTTCAGCAAAAATTATCGGCCTTGCCACCTACTAATTTTTTTCAGATTAACCCAAATCTCGTCACCCTGAGCAGGCAAACGTCATATCAGATTTAGAATTAACCCCACGCCGTGTCGAAGGGCCATAACCCCTTTTTCCCCTACACTGAAAACTCCTTATCTTCGTTATACCTACAATGAAATATTTCCCTCTCGCTTCGGCATTCGTACTTTGTTTATCGCTCAACTCCTGCAAAGAGGAACTCCTGATCCCTGAAAAAAACGAATTCAGTAAGGAAAACTATTTTGACTATGGAGGCGATGAAATGGCGCCCTGTATGATACAGGCGGGGGATACGAATGTACTTTTCGCCCAGCTTGGGGGTGGCAACTACGCCCTGATCGGGATCGATGTGGAAGGAAATGAAAAATGGAAGATCGCTATCAACTCTGCCTACCCGAATTTTGAGGCGGAGGAGATGTATTTTGTTGACAACACCAATTTTTTGATCGTTGGTGCACTGGATAATCATCCAGCCTGGGTTATCCTGGATTCCGATGCGTCGGGAGGATTTTTTCCTCAAACCTGGAACAATGATATCGGTCGCTTTTATTCGGCACAAATAAGGGCCGACCATATTTTACTCGCCGGACAAAAGGATGTGGATGGCGACCGGCAGGTTTTTTTGAGTAAGATCGGAAAAGATGGCAGCCCGCTCGACAGTCTGAGTTTCGGGACTACTTCACAAGACGGAGGAATAAAGTTACTGAGTAGTCAGGACAAAACCCTTTTATTGGCCTATAGTTATGGAAAGGGCCTTGGCGACCGGGATTTTTGGCTGATGGAGATCGATGCGCAGATGAACCCTTCGAACGAAAAGGTTTTTGGCGGAGCAGGCTACGATCAACCCGAATGGATGATCGAAGCATACGGTGCCATTTACCTCTGTGGCCATACCACCTCCTTTGGCGACCCCATGCACGATGCCTATTTGATCTGCCTGGAAAATGACCTGAGTTTACGCTGGGAGAAAAATATTCATATGGATGGACATGAAGGCGCCGATCACCTTATCGATCTTGGAAATAATAAGCTGGCTTTTTGCAGCTATGGATCGATGGACCTCACAGGTGGATATTATGGTATTGTTGACGCAAATGGCCTCGTTCTGGATCAAAAAAAATACCCTGTCTTTGAGCGTTTTTACCAACTCCGTGCCTACCCCGATCGCTTGATGATTCTTAACCAGAAGAAGATCGTGACGAAGGATATTGGAGTTTGGGTTAAGAGCTATTAGGGCAAGACAATCTCCTCATCCCCTCGCTCCCCCGCTCCTGACGAAGTCCGCTCCCTCGCTCCCTCACGCACTTTCGTGTTTACTTCTATTCCCAGACCATCTATATTTGCGTCATGCTCGGACTCAAACTAGCCACCGACCCACGATGGGCGAATATTGCGGAGAAATCATTGGAAGAAATTCTTACCGACCATGCCTTTTGCGAACAAAAAGCAGCAACGAGTGGCATCTCCCTGATCGTGCATCATTCTGACAAGGAAGACATTGTGGATGAGGTTACTCCCCTTGTAGCCGAAGAATGGGGACATTTTCGTAAAGTGCTAAAAGAACTCAAGCGGCGGGGATTAACGCTGGGTGCTCAACGAAAAGACGAATACGTGAACCAGTTGATGCTGGTGAAAAAAAAAGGACTTCACCGAAATGAAGCCCTTTTGGAAGACCTGTTAATTTTTGCCATGATCGAAGCCCGGAGTTGTGAGCGTTTTCGGCTCTTGTCGCTGCATGTGGAGGATGAAGAACTTCGCACCTTCTACCACGAATTTATGGTCTCCGAAGCCGGCCATTACCGTATGTTCATTGACCTGGCGAAGAAGTACTTCCCCGCTGAGCAGGTCAAAAAGCGCTGGAATGAAATTTTGGATGCGGAGGCAGAGATCATGAAGGGGCTTGAACTTAGAGGAGATAGGGTGCATTGAAAAAGNNGTTTTCAGTGTTCAGTTTTCAGTTTTCAGCAACTATGTGCCCAACTGAAAAGTGAACACTCCCCATGTCAAAATTTAGTCATTTTATTAAAAATAAACACCTTGTACAGCATCCATATCATGCTTTTAGGTATTTTTGGAAGAACTCATGCCAAACGACCACCTTAGCATCATAATCGTCTGTACGCTGATCATCCTGTCGTACGTTTTCAATCTGGTTTCAAAAGTCACAAAAATTCCCGCGGTGCTGTTGCTTATCGGAACGGGTATGTTGCTTAAATACGGACTTCAATACGCAGGTGTCGGGTGGGACATACCTATGAGTTTTCTTCAGATATTAGGAACAGTCGGTCTGATCCTTATCGTTCTGGAAGGGACCTTTGACCTGCATCTGGAAAAGAAAAAGAAAAAGATGATCCTGATGACCCTCTTGGTCTCTACTGTCCTGCTTTTACTTTCTTCCTTTGCCATATCCTATTTTATCATCTATTTCACAGGTGCTGACCTGCGTTCCTCCCTTCTGTATGGATTAAGTTTATCGGTGATCAGCTCAGCCATTGTGATCCCTTCTGTGGAAAGTTTGCCTATGGAAAAAAAGGAGTTCATGATCTATGAGTCTGTTTTTTCCGACATCATCGGCATCATGTTGTTTAACCTGATCGCTTTCAGCCACCCCGAAGAAACCATCACCTGGTATAAGCCTATCGTTGAGATCGGATCAACCATTATCCTGTCTGTAATTGGTGCTGTTTTGCTTTTTATTTTTATGGACAGGATCAAACTCAAGGTCAAGTTTATTTTTCTTCTTGCCCTGATCACCTTATTTTATTCCCTCGGAAAACTCATGCACTTGAGTTCCTTGTTATTGATCTTTTTCTTCGGATTGATCCTCAATAATTCCAAACTCTTCTTTAATAACCGCTTCGGTGCCTGGTTCAAATACAGCTGGGAGAATACAAATACAGTATTAGGTGAATTTCAGACCATTACCCGTGAATTTTCCTTTGTTGTACGTACCCTGTTTTTTATGGTCTTTGGCTTTTCCATGAGCCTGAAGCTGCTGCAAAGCGAACAGATCATCGTAGCAGGCAGCATCATCGTATTGATATTTCTTCTTGTTCGCCTTCTTAACCTAAGCATCTTTCTTAAGTCGCGGCTTTTTCCTGAAGTCCTCATTGCGCCGCGCGGGCTGATCACCATTACTCTCTTTTACAGCATACCCGAAGCCTACAAGATTCACAATTTTAACGAAGGGGTCATGCTCTTTACCATTTTGGCCACTACACTATTAATGATGATCGGATTAATGGCCTACCGCGAAAGCAAGGTTACCATTGAAACACGTTACTAATGCCAAATTATTCCTTCAGCTCTGCCGGGGGAAAGAAAAATTCTGCCGGGGAATGTTTAAAGCGCTGAAAAATAGCCCGACTGATTTTAAATACCTGAAACAA
Organism: Bacteroidota bacterium; assembly: GCA_003531115.1. GTDB lineage: Bacteria > Bacteroidota > Bacteroidia > UBA8524 > UBA8524 > UBA8524. The sequence goes on from DQHT01000145.1 coordinate 8,713, forward strand.
GGAGATCTGACGTGCTTTCATAGCTACAAACATGGATAGCAAAAAGCTCACCCAAAAATTGAAGAAGCCAATTCCTCCAATACAAAAAACGGCAATCAAGACCTGATAAGTACTGATTTCAAATTCCCTCCCTACTATTCCCAGAGCAAAATTCCCGGCAGAAAAGGTGATATGGCGAATATCCCAATCCATACCGAAAAAATAACCCAGGGTTCCGGTACAGCCCAGCAGTACTCCCAACCAAAAGTTGCTGGTGAGTCCGCCGAGGTGTTTGTCGTACCACAATGCCATATTTTCCAATCGTTTTTTGGAAATAACGGATACCAAAACCGGATGCCTTTGAAAGCGAAAAGAAACCTGTTGATGGATGCTTTTGTTAACCATATAGCCCGACAACAATCCAGAGAAAAACAGGTGAAATCCGGCAATAGCCGCGTGGTAAAATGCTGAGCTTCGGGTTGGATCGATATCGTGTAAGAGGATCTCCGACCTTTCCGGAGAAACCAAATTATCCCCAAACAGAAAGTTAGCGATCAATGCGACCATCAAGGCCGTTGGGAAGGAGAAAAACACATTCCCGCAAAATGCAACAAACTGAGAACGGAAAAGCCGCGCAAATAGGGCAGCAAACCCTTCATAATCCTCTTTCCCGGATGTTTCAAGCACCTTTGCCAGGGAGGCGGCCGTCATGGCAGGCTGTTTTGTAGCCACGGTAAAATGCAAAAAATAAATGAGTATAAAGCCCAGTGCATAATTGATGCTGTACCAAAATGCATGGCCAAACAAACTCGTTTCCATCCCGGCCAAAAACAACTTGAAAATGCACAAAAATCCGATTACCAATCCTCCCCCTGCTGCCGACCAAAACATGTTGCCGTACTCTTCACGGGTATTCGTAATATACTTTTCACCCGTTGTGCCTGTATGTTGGGTTGCCTGATAGGCTACCAAATGGGTGGTCTGGTTGATGTACTTCATAACCAGGTTTTTCCCTGCATGGTATTGGATGATGCGTACAATAAAGTCGAGCTGCTTTTTTTTATGATCCGGATGATGTTTGCTTTCCAAAAAATTGATCATAAAGGCCAGTCTTTCTAACTGCTGCTCCAAACGTAGAATACGCATGGTCACCGAAAAAGAGATTCCGAATTTGGCTTTATTTTTTCTGGCATCGTCAATAAGGGTCTGGCAATGGCCGATGAGCACCTGAACCTGATCAAAATAAGCCCTGAGTTCAGGTCTTGTGCCTCCCTCAGTCAGAAGAATTTCATCCACCAAATCATCCAGTTCTTTTTGCAAGGCCAAAAAGGGGCTATCCAGGTTCTGGTATTCGGGAACCATTTTCAGAATTTCGCTGCTGGTTCCTGTGGCACTTGCCTGCTGGGCCAAAACCTGGATACTGAATAAGAGGTGCGAAAAGGAAAATGAAGCAGCCTGCCACTGCGGAAACAGGTTCAGATTAAGTAAATCGAAGAGCCTAAGCCATTGACTCTGGCTTATGGTAGATACCCATTTATGGTCCCAGCTCTTGTAAAAGGCATTGGTAAGTAAATAGTCCAGCGTGTCTTCGGCCGGTTGGAGAGGCAAAATTTTGTAGGAAATTCTTTTCCTTAATTCCCGCATAAAGCCCCCATCGCCGATAATTCCGGTTTCGGTTAGGGTTATTTTGAACCTGCGCTCAAAAAACAGCTCATTAAAATATGCCATCAATGCCTTGCGAAAATCCGGGTCTTTTTCCAGCTCTTCCAGCAAGACATCCATCTTTAAAACAGCCGCTTCCAAACGAAAACGGGTAGCCGGCCTAAGCCATTTTACCAGCAAAAAAAGCAGTTCGGGCTGCTTATCGCCATTTAATATACGCTGACGGAAGTCGCTGAACATGCGGGAAAGATACATGCGCGGGACAAATCCTGCAAGCAATGAACATTCAGAAACGATGACTTGCATACAATTCGACTCAATCTGCTACATTTGCTGCTTACGTATTATATGCAGCCAATATTAAATCGATGAAAACAAACAAAATCCTTTACCTACTGCCCCTGCTTTGCATCATGCTGTTAAGCGCCACCCCCACCCGCATGGGTGAGCCCCAAATAGATCTGGCTGCCTTTGTACGCCAGACACAGATAATGAAGAATTCGGGCAACCACATTAAGCTTACCTGGTGGATCCCGACTGATTATTGGGAAATTGCATTGAAGGATAATCCTGATGTGAGTCCTTCTCAAGTTTCCGCTATCGTTTCTGCTTTAGAGGATTATGTTTTGGTATGTGCTGCAAACCTGGAATCGGACGGCAGTGGTTCCTTGAAAAAAACAAGTGAGGCCGACCTGAGGAAAGGCCTCAGTCTCCTCGATGAAAACGGGAAAAAATATCTTCCCTTAGAAGAAGATGATATCGACGCGGGTGCTTTGGCTATAGCCGGATCGGTGAAACCTATGTTTTCTAAAATGTTAGGCGATGTTGGAAAAGGCATGCACCTGTATTTTTTTAAAGTACAATCGGGTGGCAAAAATTTGATCCATGCCGGAGAAAAAGGGAATTTCACTATTGTCCATTCAGAAACAGAATTTAAATGGGAGCTTCCCTTACCTATTCTGATGCCCGCAAAAATTTGTCCGGTTGATCAGGCTGAAATGCAGGGAAATTGGAACTATTGCCCCATCCATGGCAATAAACTCGACTAAACTCCGAACCCCTAAATAAGTTCAAACTCGGCTCCGGCCAGGACTTTTCCATTGGCTACCAAATCCAGCCGATGTGTTCCCGGATAATGCTTTCGTGTGGTGAGATCGCGAAAAGCATGTTTGCGGCTCATACGGATTTGCGTAGCTGCTTTGATCGTTTGTTCGGAAAGCTGAAATACTTTGTGGACTTGTTTTCCCGATGCCTTTTGAAAATAGAGGTGGTATTCAAGCCTCAGCTCCTCACCCCCTTATCTCCTCACCAGAACCTTCTATTTCCATGAGATTCTGCTTGATAGTCTCCACCAGCGTATCCATAGGCAGGTCGTTGGCATCTGTTCCGAATGGATTTTCAATTTCTTCGGCTATCAACTCGAGGGAAGCCAGGGCATAAAGGGTAAAGATCACGATCGGGATAATGCCGTATCCATACTCGGCCACAAAGCCAAAAGGTAAAGTCATCACGTAGGCGAAGATGAACTTTTTGATGAAGATGCTGTAGGAATAAGGGATAGGCGTTTTTTTGATCCTTTCACAGGCACCACAAATATCAAGCAGCTCGCTCAATTCACTTTCTATTACCCGCATCTGGTCGCCATCGATATGCTTATTTTTCAGCCAGCCATTCAATTTGGCGTACATGGAAGCAACAAGATGGTTAGGTTGGTGGACTTCGATGGAAAGGCCATCCCATTTCAGCCCCCGCAAATGCCAGCGAAGCACATTGGCAAAATCTCCTATTTCACCAATAAATTTGTGTTTGTTACCTGCCTCCTCCGGTACCATGGTTTGTACCTTGATAGCCAGGTTTCGTGAAGCATTGACCAGGGCTCCCCACAGCTTTCTCCCTTCCCACCAGCGGTCGTAGGCGGTATTGGTACGAAAAACCAGAAGCATGGAAATAACGAATCCCAATAATTGGTACATCAGCGAAGTACTGGAATTGACCACCTTCAAAATTTCCAGTTCCACATACACCACGAGGCCGGTATAGATCCCAACAGCCACCATCACCCAGAACAACTTCCTGAACGTATCGCTTTTATGGAATTTAAAGATGAGGGTAAACCAGTCCTTCGGATTATATATAACCATTAAATCAGGGTTTTAGCTTTGTTCAATGCCTTTTCAAGTCCGGTGATATCTGTTCCTCCTGCCGTGGCATAAAAGGCTTGTCCACCCCCGCCTCCTTTGATCTCTTTAGCCAGTTCCTTAACAATGTTACCGGCATTCCATCCTTTTTCCCTGACCAGCTTTTCATCAATGATCACTGACAGGAAAGGTTTGTCGCCCAAGACCGTTCCGAAAACACAGAACAATTCGGGTATTTCATTTTTCAGCTGGAAACTCAGATTTTTGAGCTGATCAACAGAAGGAATGTCGATCCGTTCGATCAATACTGAAACCCCGTTTTGCTGCACCACTTTTCCTTTTAACACCTGTTTTAAAACCTGGGTTTTTTCCGCCTCAAGCAGCTCCAGTTTTTTCTCCAGCTCAGTTTTTTCGTTAATCAAACGCTCTACACTTTTGCTGAGGTCTTTGCTTTTGAGCAAGTCTTTAAGTTCCTGGAGTGTTTGTTCTGT
>DQHT01000099.1 GCA_003531115.1 Bacteroidota bacterium
ATCCGATCACGGAAGCGGTGGCCGAAGAATTTCGCGCCGAACATCCCGGGGTTAGGGTTACGGTTGGTTTTTCAGGAACCGGCGGCGGATTTAAAAAATTCGGCAGGGGAGAGATCGACATCAATAACGCATCCCGACCCATCAAAGAACTCGAAGAAAAAACCTGTAAAGAAAATAATATCCAGTACCACGGAATTACCGTAGCCTACGACGGGCTCGCTATTGTCGTGAGCAAAGAAAATACCTGGCTCGAGAGTATCACCGTTGCCGAACTGAAAATGATCTGGGAACCGGGTGCCCAGGAAAAAATAAAAAAATGGAGCCAGGTGAGAGCCGGATGGCCCGATGTGGAATTTAATTTATATGGTGCCGGAGTGGCGTCAGGAACTTACGATTACTTCACGGAAGTGATCGTTGGAGAAAGTGGTTCAAGCCGGGGTGATTATACAGCCAGCGAAGACGACAATGTGCTGGTACAAGGTGTTGCAGGCGACAAAAACGCACTTGGCTTTTTCGGACTCGCCTACTATGAAGAAAATAAAGATAAACTGCGCCTGATACCCGTTGATAATGGAACCGGTGCCGTTACCCCAACAGCCGAAACGGTGATGTCGGGCGAATATGCTCCTTTGTCACGCCCTGTTTTTATTTATGTGACCAAAACGGCAACCCAACGTCCGGAAGTGGCAGCGTTCGTTAATTTTTATCTGAGCAATGCGGCTGTCCTGGTAAAGGATGTAGGTTATATCGCCCTTCCGGGAAAAATGTATGAAGAAGAAGTGGCCAAGTTCGAGCAATTCCTGAACGCCCAATAAGCGGCCCGGTGGCAAAGGCTAATTTCAAAAGAAAACAGAGGGAAAAGGTCATCAAGTGGCTGCTTACCCTCAGTGGTTTGATCACCATCTTAACCACTCTGGCCATAATTTGGGTTCTGTTTTCTGAATCTTTTTCTTTTTTCCGCGAAGTTTCCCTCTGGTCTTTTTTGACGGATACAGAATGGACCCCCTTGTTCACCAACAAACATTACGGGATACTGCCCCTGCTTGCGGGCACATTTTTAACCACCCTGATCGCGGTTCTTACAGCAGCTCCCTTGGGACTGGTCATCGCTATCTATTTAAGTGAATATGCGCCAAAGGGATTCCGGAAAGGAATTAAACCGGCCCTGGAACTACTTGCGGCTGTTCCCACTGTGGTGTATGGTTTTTTTGCCCTGACCGTGGTAACCCCCTTTTTACAATCCTTCATCCCAGGGGTAGATAGTTTTAATGCCCTGTCGGCCGGATTGGTCATGGGTATTATGATCATCCCGATGATCTCTTCCTTGAGTGAGGATGCCCTTTATGCTGTCCCTAAATCCTTGCGTGAAGCCTCGTATGGAATGGGAGCAACGAAGTTCCAGACCGTATTTAAAGTTACAGTTCCTGCGGCTTCTTCGGGTATTATTGTCTCCATTATTTTGGCTATCGCACGGGCAGTTGGCGAAACTATGGTTGTGGCGATCGCTGCCGGACAGCAACCCACCCTGACATTGGATCCAAGGAAATCCATCGAAACCATAACCGCCTATATTGTTCAGGTAAGTCTTGGAGATGTACAGCACGGGTCGGTAGAGTACCGGACCATCTTTGCTGCAGGGATCACCTTATTCCTCTTCACATTTGCTTTAAATACACTCGGCTACAGGATCAAAAAAAGATACCAGGAAAAGTATGCGTAGATTCAAAGTAAACCGGCTGAAAGACAACGCTTTCAAATACCTGGGCATGGGGTGTACCATTTTTGTGATCGGCCTTCTGCTCATTTTTATTGGAAACATCCTGGTTGACGGACTTGGCCGGATCGACTGGGATTTTATTACCAGCCTCCCTTCCCGGAAAGCCGAAAAATCAGGAATTCTGACCGCCTGGACCGGTACGGCCTGGATACTAATCCTTACTGCTATCATTGCCATTCCTTTAGGAGTAGCGGCAGGTATCTACCTCGAAGAGTTTGGTAAAAAGAACAGACTGGCTTCTATCATAGAGATAAATATTGCGAACCTGGCCGGTGTTCCTTCTATTATTTATGGATTACTCGGATTAGAGATCTTTGTTCGCACCCTAAACTTTGGAGGAAGTCTGCTGGCCGGAGCCTTTACCCTGGCTTTGTTGATCCTGCCTATTTTGATCGTAGCTACCCGCGAAGCCTTAAAAGCCGTTCCGAATTCGCTTCGTGAGGCAAGTTTCGGTATGGGCGCAACCAAATGGCAAACCATCTGGTACCAAACCCTCCCGGCCGCTTCGGGAGGTATCATGACCGGCATCATCCTCTCGCTTTCACGGGCCATAGGCGAAACAGCCCCGCTCATTATCATCGGTGCACTGGCCTATGTGCCTTATGTGGCACAAAGTCCGATGGATGAGTTTACCGTGTTGCCCATGCAAATATTTAACTGGGCATCCCGTCCGCAGGCCGACTTTTTGGAAAACGCGGCAGCCGGGATCGTCATTTTGTTATTGATCGTGTTTACGATGAATGGAATTGCTGTTTACCTGAGAAATAAATGGCAAAAGAAGATTAATTGGTAATTTAAGAGAATTATGTCCCTGATCGAAGCAAATAAAGTAAACGCCTATTACGGTAAAAATCATGTGCTTAAAGATATCCAGATGGAGATCAAGGCCCATACGGTTACCGCCTTTATTGGACCTTCAGGATGCGGGAAGTCGACCTTCCTGCGTATGCTAAACCGCATGAACGATTATATTGATACCTTCCATATGAAGGGGGAAATTTTAATCGAAGGCAAAGATATCTATAAAAAGAAAGTCAAGGTCGAAGAACTCCGGCAACAGGTGGGCATGGTCTTCCAAAAGCCCAATCCGTTCCCCAAATCGATTCGGGAGAACGTGGCCTGGGGCGCCCGCATCAACGGGTATCGAGGCGACCTCGGAGAACTGGTCGAGGACGCCCTCACCCAGGCGGCCCTATGGGCCGAGGTGAAGGACAAACTCGACGAGAGCGGCCTCACCCTGTCCGGGGGACAGCAGCAGCGGCTGTGCATAGCTCGGGCGATCGCCATCAAGCCCGAGATTCTCTTGATGGACGAGCCGACCTCGGCGCTTGACCCGCTGGCCACCTTGCGGATCGAGGAGCTGCTTCAAGACTTGAAGGAAAAGTACACGATCATCATCGTCACCCATAACATGCAGC
>DQHT01000087.1 GCA_003531115.1 Bacteroidota bacterium
TTTTGCCGTTGGTGCCGGTAATAGCGATCAGTTTGGCATTGGTATACCGCGCGGCGAATTCGATCTCGGAAATGATGGGAATGCCCTTTTCCCGTATTTTTTTTACAAGGGGCGCCTTTTCAGGTATGCCCGGACTGATCACGATCTCAAACGCTTCAAGAACCCGGTCTTCGCTGTGTTGCCCTTCTTCCCATTCAATGGCTTCCGCATCAAGTTCGGCTTTGTATTCGGCTTTGATCTTACCCAGATCAGAGACAAAGACCTTCCACCCCTGTACTTTCCCAAGTATGGCTGAGCCTGTTCCGCTTTCTCCTGCACCCAATATGACCAGTTTCTTTTCCACTATCTGAGCTTAAGGGTGATGACAGTTAGAATTGCCAGGAATATTCCGGTGATCCAAAAGCGACTTACGATCTTCGCTTCGTGGTAGCCTTTTTTCTGGTAATGATGATGGAGAGGCGACATGAGGAAAATACGCCGGCCTTCTCCATATTTTCTTTTGGTATACTTAAAATAGAAAACCTGGATCATCACGCTCAGGTTCTCTACCAGAAATATTCCGCACAGAACAGGAATAAGTAACTCCTTTCTGACCATGATGGCCAGGGTAGCAATGATCCCTCCCAGAGCGAGACTGCCTGTATCTCCCATAAAGATCTGGGCCGGAAAGGAATTGTACCAGAGAAACCCGATACAGGCTCCGGCAAAGGCTCCGGAGAAGATCACCAGTTCACCCAAATTCGGGATGTACATAATATTCAGGTAACTGGAAAACAATACGTTGCCCGAGAGGTAGGCGAAGATCCCCAGGGTGACTCCGATAATGCCCGAGGTACCTGCTGCCAGGCCATCTATACCATCTGTTATATTGGCCCCGTTCGAAACTGCGGTAATAATGAAGGTTACTACCAACACGTAGAGCAACCAGTTGAGTTTGCCGTCTGTATCTCCAAAAGCCGCGGTGATCCTGGCATAATCAAACTCATTGTGTTTGATAAAGGGAATGGTGGTAGAAAGTGATTTTTGATCCAGATAAAAGAGGGTATCTCCCGAACTGCTGATAAAACGACCTACCTCTCCTTCTTTCGGATGGAAATGGTAATCAGGAGCATGAATGGCAGAACCAGCCAATTTTTCGGCTTCGGCAACGCTGATATAACTTCTGAGTCGTACGGTGTCATTAAAATAAAGGGTGCTCCCCACAATTAATCCCAAACCTACCTGACCCAATATTTTAAATCTGCCCGCCAGGCCTTGCTTGTCTTTTTTGAATACTTTGATATAATCATCTAAAAAGCCAATCAATCCCAGCCATACCGTGGTTACGATCATCAGGATGATATAGATATTTTCGAGGCGGGCAAACAATAAAGTCGGCACGAGAATAGCGGCGAGGATAATGATACCCCCCATCGTCGGGGTGCCTTTTTTCTGAGCTTGTCCTTCAAGACCCAGTTCGCGGATCTCATCTTCTACCTGTTTTTTATGCAGCCAGTTAATGAGCCTTTTACCCATCAATAAAGAAATGATCAGGGAAAGGATGATGGCTGCTGCCGTACGAAAGGAGATATACTGGAACACTCCCGCTCCGGCGATATCAAATTGGGTATCTAAATAATGAAAGAGATAGTACAGCATGGTCCTAGTTGTTTATTTTATCTATCGTCTCTTTTAATATCGCTTTATCATCGAAGGGGTACTTCACCCCTTGAATTTCCTGGTAGGTTTCGTGTCCTTTTCCGGCCACGAGAATGATATCGCCTGCTTCCGCAAAACGTACCGCCGCTTTAATGGCTTCTTTCCTGTCGCTGATGCGTACGGTTTTTTTATAATAATTCGGAGCTACTCCGGCCTCCATTTCATCCAGAATGGTTTCTGCATTTTCAGAGCGGGGATTGTCGGAAGTGAAGATCACCTGGTCGCTCAGCCGTACTGCGATTTCTGCCATAATCGGACGCTTGGCTTTGTCTCTGTCGCCTCCACAACCCACTACGGTTATGAGTTTTTCGTTGCGTGAACGGATGGCATTGATCAGTTCCAGTACATTTTTAAGGGCATCGGGAGTATGGGCATAATCGATGATGCCTACTATCCCATTTTCATGGAAAGAATCTATACGTCCGGCTACACTACCCAGCTGGGTGAGGTGCCCGATGATCTCTTCTTCTTTGATGCCGAGTAAAAAAGCCGTTCCATACACCGCTAAAAGGTTATAGGCATTGAAGCCACCAATCAGGCGGTACCATGCTTCTGTTTCTCCGATTTTCAGCAGCATGCCATTAAAATCCTGCTCGAGCATTTTTGCCCGGAAATCACTCATGCTGCTCAGGCTGTATGTGTATTTGGTGGCCCGGGTGTTTTGCACCATCACCATACCATTGCGATCATCTTTATTCACCAGGGCAAAGGCATCCTCTGCCAGGGTATCGAAAAAGCGTTTTTTCGCATCCCGGTAAGCTTCGAATGTCAGGTGATAATCGAGGTGATCGTGGGTGAGGTTGGTGAAAACCCCACCTGTAAAGGACAGTCCGGCAATGCGACGTTGCTCAATGGCGTGTGAGCTGCATTCCATAAAACAGAAATCACATCCATCAGCAACCATATCAGCCAATAAGGCATTAAGGCTCACTGCATCCGGTGTGGTATGGGTGGCTGACAATTCTTTATCGTGAATGCGGTTACGAACGGTCGATAGCAAACCTACCCGGTAACCCAGGCGGATGAACAATTCGTAGGATAAGGTGGCTACGGTCGTTTTTCCATTTGTTCCGGTTACCCCAATTAGTTTCAGTTGTTTTGATGGATGATCGTAAAAGGCCGATGCCATCCATCCCAGGGCTTCGGAACCTAAAGGCACCTGTATCCAGTTTACACCTTCTTCCTGAGGGGGTGTCTCGGCAATAATGGTGGTAGCCCCCGATGCGATAACCTGACCAATATAAGAATGACCATCGACCTGACTGCCCCGGATCGCTACAAAGGCAAAACCCGGCTGTACCTTGCGGCTGTCCATGGTAATTCCCTTCACCACTGTTGACCCATCGAAGCGGCTAGCCGGAAGGATCCTGATATCGGATATAAGTTCCTCCAGCTTTTTCATTGCAGTTCAATTACGATGGTGGAACCTCTGTATATCTTTGTGCCGGGGGGCATCGACTGTCTTTTTATCTTGCCTGAACCCAGAGCCTGAACCTTTAAACCTGCATTTTCAAGAATAAACAGTGCATCTTTCAGGGTCATGCCTACAACATTGGGAACCAGGCTATTGAGTATCGGCCGTTGTTTCACGATCATGCTTTTATCCAGACGGCGGGTTTGTCCCCATTCTGCTTCTTCCCCTTCCAGCTCGTTGGCGATACCAAGTTCATTCATCACATAGCGCAGTTCACCCATATGTCCGGCCATGTTTTCGGGGGTTTCAATCTGAGGAACTTCAACAGATTCATCGATGCTTTGGTGCATTTGCAGACTGCTTGCATACACTTTATCGGCAATTTCCTTAAACACGGGACCGGCAACTGCAGCGCCATAATACACGCCTTTCGAAGCTCCGTTGATGGCCACGATGCAGGTATATTTCGGTTGGTCGGCAGGGAAATAGCCAACAAATGAGGACTTATAGAAGGACTTATTGTATTTCCCTCCCCTGGCCATCTGAGCGGTGCCGGTTTTTCCTGCCACGGAATAATTCGGCGTTTTCAGGTAATTTTTTGCTGAGCCCCTTTCAACGACACCTTCGAGTGCAATTTTTACTTTCTTTAAAATATCTTTATCAAGCAGTTTATCATGAAGCACAATTGGCTCAAAACGTTCTACCAGACGACCCGTTTGGCGGATCTCGGTGACAAAACTTGGTTTAACCATTCTTCCCTCATTGGCAATGGCGTTGTAGAGGGTTAGTATCTGCAAAGGAGTGGAACGGGTTTCGTAACCGATCGCCATCCAGGGAAGGGTTGTTCCATACCAGTCGTTACTTCCCGGTTGTTTGATCTGGGGTTTTCCTTCACCCGTGATCTGCAGGTTGAGGGGTTCATTGAGACCTAACGAGATAAAGCGGTCGACAAACTTCTGGGGCTGATCTTTAAAATATTTATAAACCAGTTTAGATATGCCCACATTACTTGAGCGTTCGAAAGCTTGCTGTAAGGTGAGTTTAAGGTAGCGGCCAGGTTCAGAGTCCTTCATTGTGCGGTCAAAAAAGGTGGTAACACCAAAATCAACCTGTACCGAATCTTCCAGGGCTACTCCTGCTTCTAATAGTGCAATGAGGGAAGCCAGTTTGATCGTTGAACCCGGTTCAGCACTTTCACCAACTGCATAATTGTATTCTTCTCCATAAACCCCTTCGCTTCTGCGGGTCAGGTTAGCGACCGCTTTGATATGGCCTGTTTCCACTTCCATCAAAACCGCACAACCATTGAGGGCGTCATGGGTTACCAAAGCTTCATACAGCGCATCTTCGGCCACATCCTGGAGGTTGATATCGATGGTAGTATAGATATCTTTACCGTTTTCGGGCTCAATTTCATTGTCGTCGTTTACCGGGATCCACACCCCTCCTGCTACCTTTTGCATGAGGCGTTTGCCTGAAACACCACTTAATATTCCATCGTAAGCCCCTTCCAGGCCCACGGGTGCCACCCCGTCAATCGAATAGCCGATGGTACGGTAGGCCAGAATTTGGAATGGCCGCTGGCGTTGGTCTTTTTCGATGATAATGAGTCCGCCTTTGTGCTGCCCCCGGCGCAGTATCGGCCACTCACGCATTTCTTTCACCTGCTTAAATCCAAGGCGGCGTTTTAACAAATGGTAACGTTTGCCTTGTTTACGGGCCTGAGTGAATTCGCGTTTGTATTCGCTTTTCGATTTGTCTTTGAAGGTGACAGAAAAAAGGTAGGCGAGTGAGTCGATATTATCCTTAAAAAAGTCGTCGGTGAGTCCTCCGGCTCTAAAATCCATACGCAGCTCATAAATGGGCACTGAGGTAGCGAGCAGAGAACCATCCACCGCATAAATATTCCCGCGTACGGCTTCGATGGTCTGGAAATCGGTGGTGAGGTCTTCCGACATCTGCCGCCATTTATCTCCTTCAACAAACTGAAGGTTAAAGGCATACACGATAATGAGTATACCGAAGCAGCATACAGCAAAAAAAGCGAGGTAGACCCTCCAGAGTATGGCTCTTTTAACGTTCATCGCGGTCTTTTTCTGTTTCTGTGATCTTAAATGGAGGTTGTTTTAGTTCTTTTAACCCGCTTCCTTCCAGGCGTTTTGAAACCTGGGATTGTTTGCTCCGAAACATCAATTCCGATTTCACGCTGATGTATTCGGCGCGGGCTTCTTTGATCTCCCGGGTGAGGTTATCGCATTTGCGCACAACTTTGATAGCCTGGTTCGAATTGTAGATATGGATAATGGCCAGTCCGGCTAAAAAGAAAATAAAAGGGAACATGCTGCGCACTTCGCCCTTGCCCAGTTTCAGATCAACCAGTTCAATGAGCTTACCTCTCTTTTTAGGCGCTTCCTGCTGGTCTTTCAGCTCTTTTTCTTCTTTTTCCTCTCTCAGCTTGTTCATTTTTTTTCAGCTATACGAAGCCGGGCACTCCTGGCTCTCGGGTTTCTTTCTATTTCTTCGGCACTGGCCTTAATGGCTTTTCCGATGGGTTCAAAGGGACGAATGCGATTGCCGAACAGGTCGCGGGTGTCGTCTGCTTCAAAATCTCCGGTTTGCATAAAATTTTTTACCAGGCGGTCTTCCAGCGAATGGTAGGACATCACCACCAGGCGGCCTCCAACGCGGAGCACGTCCAGACTTTGTTCGAGAAACTCACGGAGTACTTCAAGCTCCCCGTTCACTTCAATGCGCAGGGCCTGAAAGACCTGGGAATAAAACTGATTTTCCTTACCGCGCGGGGCGAAACGGTGGAGTACCGATTTCAGTTCTCCGGTAGTACGAATGGGGCCTTTTGCCCGGGCTGCCCCAATGGTTGAAGCGATACTTTTTGCATTGTACAGTTCACCGTACCAGCGAAACACCCTTTGCAGTTCTTCTTCGGCATAAGTCATGACCACATCGGCTGCTGAAGGACCCGCCTTCCGGTTCATGCGCATGTCGAGGGCGGCATTAAAACGGTGGGCAAATCCCCGTTCAGGTTCATCGATCTGGTGGGAGGAAATGCCCAGATCAGCGAGGATGCCATCGACCGGTAGGGCATTTTCGTGGCGAAGGAAACGTTTGAGGTAGCGGAAATTGTGGTTGATCAGCGTAAATTTCGGGTCATCCAGGGCATTTGCCTGTGCGTCATCGTCCTGGTCAAAAGCGATCAGCCGGCCGGTATCCAACTTTTCGAGGATGGCGCGACTATGCCCGCCCCCTCCGAATGTCACATCGACAAAAGTTCCTCCGGGGTTGATATTTAAGCCTTCCAGGCATTCGTTGAGCATCACCGGAATATGGTAATTACTCATTGGGCCCTCCTTTATCCCCCGACATGACCTCTTCGGCGAGGTCACTAAACTCATCGGGATCGATGTTTAACTGTTCGTCGTAATGTTTCCTGTTCCAAACCTCGATGCGGTTGCCATAGGCAAAAAGCACCGCTTCGGTCGACAGGTCGGCATATTCCAACAATTTCGCCGGGATATTTACCCGGGCCGCCGTATCGAGTTGTATTTCCGTAGCTCCGTTATTGAAGAGCCGGATAAACATACGGTCGCGTTTGTTGAAGGCATTGAGGTGGCTCAGTTTTTCCGTTTCCCGGAGCCATTCCTGGCGGGTATAGAGCACCAGGCATTTATCGAAACCACGGTTCACAACGAGACGGTCCCCGGCCTCTTCCGGGATCTGCTTGCGCAATCCCGAAGGCAGGCTGATGCGGCCTTTCGCGTCGATCTTACATTCGTATTCTCCGATAAATTGAGGCATACTTTACCCTTTCAAAATGTAAAATTAGGGTATTTTGCGACACATTTTCCCACTTCACCCCACTTTGTCCCATTATATTTTTCCACAATGGGGAATTGTGCTCCAAACTGGCTGCTGCGCCCGCCGAAGCGATTAGCGTAGGCGGGGCGCACGAGTAATTTTAACGCAAAGGCACGGAGGGGGTTGTTTTTTAGGGCGAGTATTGCTTACGCACGAATAGAAGGCGCGGTTTTTTTTGATTTGGGATATTGCTTACGCCAGTATAATTGACGCAAGGGGTGCCAGACCGAGAAAATGTTTATCGTAGAACAGTCAATGTCAATACTGCAATTCGGTCGTCTTGCATCAGAAAAACGTTATATAATCCCGGTTTTATGCCGGAGACATCTATTTCGATCATCGAATCGGGCATGAGACCATTCAAATCTCTATCTAAAACGTGTTTTCCATCCATACCAATTATTGACAAGCGCATTGGAACATCCAAAAATCCATCAATGCTAAGAAAAACCTGATTTATCGCCGGATTCGGGAAGAGCGTGAGAGTATGTTTATTCCCGTCTCTCGCTTCCCTGTTCCCGAGAAGTACAACCTGATATTCACTTGTTTGGGTACAGCTTAAATAATCAGACATCCTAACACGGTACAAGCCGGGAAGTGTTACTAAAATTGCATCACCATTTTCATTTAGCAGGGAGTCGTTTCTCCACCAAGTGTACGTCGTAGCACTTTTTTCCGCAAAAAGCGAATCCCCTTTTCGCACTAAAACTGCATGTCTGAACGGATTGAAATGAACAAAAACTGAATCTTTAATCTGACACAAATCCTGATTTTTTGCCATCACTGAATACCATTGATTCTTATTGGCAAATCGGGAATATCCGCCTTTGCTGTCCTGCCAAATGGGAGCAGTTAATTGGCCGGGTACTTCTAAAGTAAAGGCTTGATCCAGGCAAGTCATACTATCTTCGATCCAAATATTCCCGTTTATAAACGGACGAAGGGTCCAGTTGATTTTAGCACTGTCGTGTCGGATAATATCACCGCTTAACACATCTCCAAACATGCGAAAACTAAAGTCATCAAAAACCAGGGAATGACCACAATCCGAACCGGGCCAACCAAAAAAACAATAATAACCCGGAGCATATATTTCAATTTGCGCAACTGTATCTGTTAGTCCGGCGATCCAATCTACCTTAAATTCTTTCCAGTCCATAAATGGTGTATACAGATTAGGCTCAGCCACGACAACCCCATTAATCCGAATATGGAAATACGAACTCTTGCCCATTCCTAATCGACTGTACCAAAATGAAAACCGGTATTGTTGGCCAGGATGAACAGTTGTGTTTTGTCTCCAAACCACGCCATATGTGTTTCTAATAAAAAGCATAAGGCTGTCGCCAGGACGGGCATTTCGTGCGGTAATCCCCACGGGTGGCTCTGGATAGACATAATACAACACCGAATATTGCCGTGAATACCTGTTCTTGTTCGGGTCACTTTCAAAAGTTATTTCTGAATAAAAACCGGTATTTCCTTCTCCAAATCCGGGGTTTTTTAGCTTTTCAGGCCCAAGTGTTTTTGGTGTTTGTGTTCGTGCATAAATTTTATCACAATAAGGATCTTTAAGATTAATCGACTTTGACAAAACGGGCGTTGCCTTATCAACTGTCCACCACAAAGAATCCCCATTGATCGAGTACGCCTGCAAACTATCCCCTTCGCAGGCTTTTGAACCACTAAGAGCGATAAAACGCTGGTTCTGCGCCTTAGCATCACTACCAACTCCAATTGACAAACTGCAAAACCCCAGAAACAAAAACATGACCCGCATATTCAACAGACCCCGTTAAAAGCGTTCTCGTTGTCCTAACGTAGAGCCATAACCCAGAACCCGAAACCCAGAACCCAAAACCCAAAACCCAAAGACCAAAAAAAAGCCACCCCAACTAAGGAATGGCTCTTCATAAGATTTTACAAACCTACTAAACCGCGAAACTCTCTCCGCAGCCGCAGCTTCGTGAGGCGTTTGGGTTGTTGAAGACAAAACCTTTTCCGTTCAGGCCGTCGTTGAAATCAAGCTCGGTACCGCAGAGGTAGAGGAAGCTTTTCATGTCAACTACGATCTTCACGCCATTGCTTTCAAAGGTCTGGTCGCCGGGTTTTTCTTCGTTATCGAAGTCAAGTTTATAGGAAAGTCCGGAACAACCACCACCTTCAACCGCCACGCGGATGAAGTAGGAAGCATCCAGGTTTGATTCCTTTTTCAGCTCATCCACACGCCGGGCCGCTTTGTCGGTGGCGGTGATCATGCTGGTGTCTGTTGTCATTACCATAGTTTATATTTTTTCAATTGGGGGTAAGCCATTTTTAACGCGGTAATCGTTGATGGCAGCTTTGATCGCATCTTCGGCCAAAACCGAACAATGGATCTTTACCGGAGGCAGAGCCAGCTCTTCAACGATATCCATATTGTCAATTTTCATCGCTTCGTCGATGCTTTTTCCTTTTAACCACTCCGTGGCCAATGAGGAAGACGCAATGGCCGAACCGCATCCAAAGGTTTTGAACTTGGCATCGCGGATGGTTCCCGTTTCGTCATCGACTTCGATCTGCAAACGCATCACGTCGCCACATTCCGGGGCACCAACTAAACCTGTTCCTACTGTGGAACTATTTTTATCAAGCGTGCCAATGTTTCTTGGGTTGCTGTAGTGATCGATTACTTTTTCTGAGTAGGCCATTTTGGATTTATGATTTATGATTTTTGAATTATGATTTATGAGCAGGAGCTTCAGTCTAAGGATTTCTCCCCTGCCTGTCGCCTATACCCTGTACCCTGCACCCTATTTAATGTTCTGACCATTCAATGCTTTTCAAATCTATACCTTCTTTGAACATTTCCCACAAGGGGCTCATTTCGCGAAGTTTATCCACTGCTTCTTTTACATGGCTGATGGCAAAGTCGATCTCTTCTTCTTTGGTAAAACGACTCAGCCCAAAACGCAGGGAAGAGTGTGCCAACTCATCATCGAGGCCAAGGTTTTTTAATACATAGCTCGGTTCGAGAGAAGCCGATGTGCAGGCCGATCCTGAAGATACAGCCAGGTCTTTTACCCCCATCATCAATCCTTCACCCTCTACATATTTAAAGGAAATATTCGCTACATGCGGGAGGCGGTGTTCTTTGCTTCCATTCAGGTAGGCTTCTTCTATTTTTAAAAGTTCTGTTTCCAGTTTATCGCGCAGTGCTACGATCCGCTTGCTGTCTTCAGCCATTTCAAGGCGACACAACTCACAGGCGCGACCAAATCCTACGATACCGGGAACGTTCAGTGTTCCGGAACGCATGCCACGTTCGTGTCCGCCACCGTCCATTTGGGCCGTCACTTTTACCCTTGGGTTTTTACGACGTACATACAACGCGCCTACCCCTTTCGGGCCGTACATTTTATGGGCAGAAAAGGCCATCAGGTCGATGCCGTCTTCGATTACATTCACCGGAATTTTTCCGACTGCCTGGGTGCCGTCAGTCATGAACAAGGCACCATGCTTATGGGCAATGGCGGCAATTTCTTTAACAGGCTGGATCACGCCGATCTCGTTATTGGCGTACATCACACAAACCAGAATCGTATCGGGACGTATCGCTGCTTCCAATTCAGCAAGATTGAGCAATCCGTCTTCCTGCACACTCAGGTAGGAGACTTCACCCCCCATTTTTTCCACGTGTTTGCAGGCATCGAGCACTGCTTTATGTTCGGTATTCAGCGTAACAATATGTTTGCCCTTTTCACGGTACATTTCAAATACCCCTTTGATCCCGAGGTTATCGGATTCAGTGGCACCTGAAGTGAAGATGATCTCTTTGGCATTCGCTCCGATCAGCGCAGCAATTTGCTCTCTGGCGTAGTCTACTGCTTCTTCTGCCGCCCAGCCAAAACTGTGGGAACGACTTGCTGCATTTCCGAACTGATTCGTAAAATACGGCATCATCGCCTCCAGAACCCTTGGATCCATGGGGGTTGTAGCATTATTGTCCAGGTATATCGGTAATGTTAGCATGTGCTTATTTAGACTAATTCTATACAAAGGTAACACTTCTGTGAAAAAGAAGTTCAGTTGATGGAAAAAATCGTTTCAGGAGGAAATGGTTTCGGGTTTCGGGTTATGGGTTACTGAACACTGAAAACTTTTATCCGCCGAAGCTCGCTGATAAACTTTCGGCCAAAACTAGTCTTGCCGAGCGAAGGCGGAGAAAACACTACACCGACTGGCACAACTCGATCAGCACACCATTCGTGCCTTTCGGGTGCAGAAACGCAATCCGTTTATTGTCCGCACCGGCTTTAGGAACTTCATGGATCATTTGGAATCCTTCTTCTTTCAGGCGGACAATTTCCGCTTCTAAATCATCCACATCAAAGGCGATATGATGGATCCCTTCTCCCTTTTTTTCGATAAATTTAGCGATGGCCGAATCGGGATGGGTGGCCTGAAGCAACTCGATCTTGTTCGTCCCGCTTTGAAAAAAGGAGGTGATCACGTTTTCGGATTCCACCGCTTCTTCTTTGTATGGAGGCCGTCCCAACAATTTGGTAAATAGCGCATTGGAAGCCTGAATGTCCTTAACAGCGATCCCGAGGTGTTCAATTTTTCCGATCATGCAGCAAAAATAAGGTATATCATCCCGAAACCCAGAACCCATAACCCAATACCCATAACCCGGAATGGGAACTCTTCAAATCCATGGGCACTTGTGCCTATATTTAGCGAAACCCCACAACTAGTCAAAACTCACCGTATTGTTTTCTTCGCAAAAATGCCTTTATCTTCGGTTCAGAAAGACCTCAGAAATCTTTCCGGATTAAACAAAAACCAAACCCTAAACGTGCATGAGAATCGTTCGGATTTTCGGATTCTTTGCTTTGCTGTCTCTTTTGTCCTGTGACATCTTTCACAAGGAACCAACACCCTGTCCGGAAGTGGCCGGTTATTATTTTACTCCGCTCGACGCTACCGTAAGTAGCCGGAAAGTAAGTTCCTGTTGCAATGATGAGTTGCTCGCTTTCGATCCCGTTTCTTTTAAGGATTACCTCCTTCGTTTGCAGTACACCGTTCAGTACCACGCCCAGGCCATTCCTTCCAGTCCTTCCTTGTTCTCTTCGGCTTATGCCTTCAGTTGTCCGGAAAATGGCCAGAACGGCTCCCGGATTTCGCTGGAAGAGCTCGAGATCATTACCCTGTACGATATCGATGAGCAGCATAAAAAAGGGAGCCCCGTAAACGACCTCTTTGATTTTGAAGAAACAGGCCACCGCCTTCCACTTTCTTACTACTTATCCGGGAACGACCGGCGTATCAGGAATGAAATGGCCATTCTGCGCCTCAATCAAAAACCTCAACTCAGCGATACCTGTGCCTTTAAGATCAGCGTGATCCTTGACAACGGGAAAAAATTCACCAGCATCAGTACGCCGGTTATCTTCCATTAAAACAATACCTTACTTTTGCGGCGCATGCCAGCCACGCGCAAAAAAAGAGCTATCATCATCGGAGCAGGTCCCGCAGGACTCACCGCTGCCTGGGAATTGCTGAATCGCAGCGACATTCAACCCGTGATCCTTGAGGCCGACAGCACCTATGTGGGGGGAATAGCCAGAACGGTTAACTACAAAGGCAATCGTATTGATATTGGGGGTCACCGCTTTTTTTCCAAATCCGACAGGGTTATGGACTGGTGGATGAACCGGATGCCGGTAGATGCTCCTGAAGGAGCCCATTTTTCGATACAGTACCATCATCAATCCAAAGAGATCAATAATACCGGCCATATCAATGACCCCGACAAGGTCATGCTGGTTCGGGACCGCAAGTCGCGCATTTATTTCGACCAGCAGTTTTTCGATTATCCGGTGAAACTCAACCTCGATACCATTCGTAAGCTGGGTTTATGGAAAATCTTCCTGATCGGGATGAGCTATATCCGCAGCAGCCTCTTCCCCATTCGCAATGAAAAAAACCTGGAAGAGTTTTTTATCAATCGATTTGGCAAACAGCTCTACCTGACTTTTTTTAAAGAATATACGGAAAAAGTATGGGGACGAAAATGCAGCGAGATCAGTGCCGAATGGGGCAAACAACGTATCAAGGGACTGAACCTCCGCAGCGCGCTCGCTAATTTTTTCTCGAGCTTGTTTGGCAAAGATGACAGTATCAAGCAAAAAAATAAAGAAACCTCCCTGATCGAACGCTTCCTCTACCCAAAATATGGACCCGGACAAATGTGGGAAGTGGTGCGTGATGAGGTGTTGAGCCTTGGTGCTGAACTGCACATGGGACTGAGTTGCGAGGCAGTTTTTACGGATGATGATCATATTATCGCCATTGAAGCGATCGATGCTTCAGGAAAAAAAATACGTATTGAAGGCGATTATTTTTTCTCTACCATGCCTATCAAAGACCTCATAGCCGGCTGGCAGTCGGGTGTGCCTTTGAACGTGCAAAAGGTGGCAGCCGGATTGGAATACCGCGATTTTTTTACGGTAGGCCTGTTGGTAAAACACCTGAAGATCAAAGAAACGCATGATCAGGCTGATAAGCTCATCAAAGACAACTGGATCTATATCCAGGAACCCGGCGTAGAGATCGGTCGTTTGCAGATCTTTAATAACTGGAGTCCGTTTATGGTCAAAGACCCTGACACCGTGTGGCTCGGACTCGAATATTTCTGTCGCGATACCGACCCCATCTGGCATGAAAGCGATGAGGCGCTAATTGCCCTGGGGAAAGAAGAGCTTAGCCGAATAGGCATCATTGAATCCGAAACCGTTCTGGATGCCTGCGTGATCCGCATGCCCAAAACCTACCCCGCCTATTTTGGGGCCTATGAAGATTTTGATCAGGTAAAAGATTTTCTGAACCGTTTCGACAACCTCTTCCCCATCGGCCGCAATGGCATGCACAAATACAATAACCAGGACCACAGCATGCTCACCGCCATGACCGCCGTTGATAATATCCTCGCAGGACGAACCGATAAAACGAACC
>DQHT01000093.1 GCA_003531115.1 Bacteroidota bacterium
CCATGCACGGCACACATAAAAAAAAGTGGAAGGCAGGCCTTCCACTTTTCCTATTGATTTTATTCCTCTGTTAATTTACCAGGGTAATTTTGGTGGCAGAACGGATTCCGCTACCAAGGACTTCGATCAGGTACATTCCACCCGGATATTCTTTCAAATCAAGGCTGACAACAGTTCCACCCGACTCTTGTGCACGATACAACACCTTGCCCTGAACATCACGAAGAACAAGCTCAAGTGCAGGTTCGCTAATCTCAGAAAGATCTACAAAAATGGTCCCGGTTGTTGGGTTGGGGTATATACTCACAGCTTCCCCGATCGGCTCTATTCCCGTTGGGGTTATGGAAATACTTTGGGTACTGCTTGAACTACACCCCTTATCGGTGGTTACGATCAACTGAACCACATAATTTCCGGCGGCAGTGTAAGTATGCGTAAAGCCCTGTATGGTTGATTTTCCGCCATCACCTAAAAACCATTGATAACTATAGCCACTGCCCACCGGTCCAAGAAAGACCATCTGGCCGTCACCCGTTAAAGCTGACTGAACGGTAAATACTGCGGAGGGCAATTCGTTGACCAGGATCGTTTTGTTCGCAGTATCGCTACATCCATTCTGGGTGAGTGCATATAAATTGACGTCATAAGCGCCAACTCCCGCATAAAGTAAGCTGGTATCTTTGGCCGAGCTAAAACGTCCATCTCCAAATTCCCATACATATACAATTCCTGATGTTGTATTGATTGAATTGTTCGTGAAGGAAACAGGCGTTCCGTCGCACACATCGGCAGCCTGAAAGCCGGCTATTGGTTTTGTATCGATCGTAATGATCCGGGTAGTAAAATCAGAACAGCCATTTGTACTCGTTGCCGACAGCGTGATCGTATAGGTTCCCGGACCGGAATAACTGATCACGGGATTATCGAGGGTGCTTGTTTGTCCGTTCCCAAAATCCCAGGCATACCCGTTCGAACCAGGTTGAGGAATATTGGTCAGGTTGGTAACCTGTATGGCTTCCTCTGTGCAGGTTGAGGAAAGAGAAAAATCAGCCCTTGGGGATTCCAGCAATGAAATATTTTTGGTAACAGAGTCAACACAACCGAGATCGGAGGTAGTGATAAGCGTAACATCGACACTTCCAAAAGAAGAATAAACATGATCCGGATTCGGATTGGTGCTCACTCCCCCATCACCGAACTTCCATTTCGATCCAAATGTACCGAAAGCGAGGGTCGAGGTATTTATAAATCCGACCTCTTTGTCATTGCATGAAGTACTGACATTAAAATCGGGCACAGAACGGGGTGCCAGGGTTACATACTTGCTTTTGCTGTTCGTGCATCCGTTAACATTTACATGCAGATTGACCAGATAAGTTCCTGTAGCCGTGTACATATGCGTCGGATTCTGTGCATTTGAAACAGCACTTCCATCAGCAAAATCCCAGGTAAACACCGGAGTTCCAATACTTGGAATATAGGATGCATCAGTAAACTGATGGGTACCTCCGTCACATTCATTTGGGACAGTAAAATTGGCCAAGGGAATTTCAAAGACCTGTATGCTGGAGTCAAAGACAGAACTAAATCCATAATTTGATGTAGCGATCAACCGTACATCATAACTTCCGGCCTGGGCGTATGTATGAGTTGGACTCGGATTCGTACTCGAATCTCCATCTCCAAAGTACCATTTGTAAGTTAGGAAGCCGGATGCAATAGTCGACTGGTTGGTAAACGTAGCCATATCCCCTTCACAGATTGCTCCGGCATTAAACCGGGCCACCGGATCCCCAGCCACAAGAATATAGCGGCTAACTGTGGTATCGCACATGGTGGATGTGTTCAATACTGTGACCCGAACCATGATGATACTATCTACACCAACAGTTGGCGTATAACGGAACATCCCATTATTCGCACCGGGCGAAACCGTGAAGGTATCGCTGCTGTTTACGGCACCTCCACTAAGGGTACTTACGACAAGGTCAGTCACCATCCATGCGCTACCAAAATTACCGTTGTTAAATCCGGTTGGTGGCTGAAGTTCATATGCCAGAGTATCGTTCAAACGAACAACATCCGGGTCTGATAAATTTCCTGTTCGATAAAGTCCCTTTTTTGGATTGCCTTCGATCAGTTCAACACCTGAAGGACGTGGAATGATAACCACATCAATGCCTTTTCGCTGGCTTTTACATACTTTTTGGTAGAATACGAAAACGTCGGCACTATATCCATACAGGTTATTAGACCAGGCAGTTTCAGCCACATCGCTTGCATTAATAGCCATATCGGCATTGGAAATATTGGTGGTTATTCCCAATTTGAAGGCGTAAGCCGGAATACCACTTGAGGACCCTGGTGCTGCCCGGGAAGTAATTGCAAATCCATAGGTTTGTCCTTCTCCGATCCTGAGTTTGTTTGCTCCAAGACTTATATAGGTTGGCTGACCCAGGGATATGGCATCAACAGTATCAATATTCAATAAGGTGAAAGCCGACTGTTGTGTTTGATAGCCATAGTAAGAACCTGAACGGTAATAAATGGAACAGATATAACGGCCATTGTAGGCAAAGTTACTTGCAAAACTATCTATAACAACCTCATTTGTAGCGCTTAAATCAAAAAATATAGCCTTTTCAGAAGTTGTATTGTAACGGTAAACACCGGTCAGTCCTGTACTATGCTGGGAAGGTAAATTTCGCGTGTTCTCGGCATAGAATCTTCGGGAAGCATAAACGGTATTGGAATATTCAAAAGGGTTCCCACTTCCAAGTGCCGAAGCGGTTAACGAATCGTCGTACCAAACCGTTTCCTCGCCGGTAACTGCATTTGCTGTTAAGGAAACGGGGCCAATTCCACACCGCACAATGGGGCTCCCTGAAGGATCGGTAGGAGTTGGTGCCGTAACAACCGTAGTGATTAAGGTATCGTTTGTCGTGGTTTGGTCACTTCCATAAGTAGTATAAGCGGTAAAATTAAAGTTTCCTCCCGCTGTGGTATTGATCGTATTGCCTGTAAATACATTCACACTTGCGCCTGCACCCAGCGTAGTTATGGTCGTTGAAAAATTACCCGAGGTACCCCCGCTAACACCCATATTCACACTGATCCCGTTTGCCGAGGATGTTCCAAAATTCGTTATGCGTAACGACAAACTCTGATTTGGGTCAGGACAGGAATTGTTTTTCGGATCGATCAGGGTCTCTACCCCCACATCATTGGCATAGCGACTAAATAATTTTACATTATCGATCATCCAATAACCATGTGTGGTAGAACCTGGTTTTGTCCAGCGAAAGCGTACCTGAAAATTTGCATTACCGGTATATCCACTCAAATTGACCGTTCTGGAAGCAGAAAAGAAACTCCCTGTTGAGGTTGAGTATACCGTAGTCCAGTTTGTTCCTCCATCAGTCGATACTTCCACATAAATCGAACTTGAATTGAGTTGCATATACAATTCATCCCAGGTGAGGGTCAAGTTGCCAAGGCCTGCCGTACTCACAGAAGGTGAAATAAGTGCAAGATCCTGTGTATTGGTATTGTTTGATCCGGTATTGGGATATCCTCCCATATACGCATCCGCCAGTGCAACTTTTCCTGTTAGCGGCGAAGGCACATCATAGCCGATGGTATTATTAAACTGCCATCGATCAACTGCTGTGTCTCCTGAAATGGAAACGGCTGTCCAGCCATTTGCTGAGGTACCATTCAGATGTCCGGGAAAGGTTTCAAAGTTTTCTTTGATAAGATAATTCTGCGCACTTAGGGCACATGTTACAAAGACAAGCGTTGCCGACAGCACCACTGTCCCCAATTTTTGTAGGAGGTGTTTCATTTGGTTTGGTTTCCTTTGGTTTAAAGACTGATCGATAGATGACTAAAAATCAGACTTACATATCGAATTTAATAAATTTTTATGGATTCCAAACATGCAGAAAGGGGCAAAAAAAAGGGTTCCCGAAGGAACCCTTTATTCAATAAATCAATCGTTTAATTACTGTATCTGAATTTTCTGATTCCAGGATTGTCCGTTCGAAGTAAGGCGAACAAAATAAACACCCGGAACTACAGCCGACAGATCAACCTGANNCCTGAATGATACCCTCTTCAAGAGACACATCCGGCATAAGCAATACAGATTGTCCCTGTGCATTAAATACTTCAAGAGTAGGGTTTACTACTTCACTAGTCAGGTTCACTGTGAATAGTCCTGTATTTGGGTTTGGATAAACCTTCAGGGAATTATTCAGTTCGCTATCAATTCCTGTTGGGGTTACAGAAACCGTCTGGCTGCTTTCGCTGCTGCATCCAGCTGCTGAAGTAACGATGAGTTTCACCACATAATTTCCTGAAGCAATGTATCTATGGATAATCGTTGGGTCGCTTAGTTTTGTTCCGTCACCAAGAAACCAAAGGAAGCTATTTCCTGCACCGGCATTTGCCGTGAAGGTCATGGTACCGTCTCCCTTTTCACCGGAAGCCTGAACAAAGCTTGCATCAGGTAGCGGGTTAACAGAAATCACCCGGGTAGCCGTATCATAACATCCATTCACTGTGGAAACGACGAGACTAACCGTATACTGACCTGAAGCAGCATAGGTAAAGGAGGCATCGGTTGAAGAGCTGGTTTGTCCATTTCCAAAATCCCAGGCATAAGTGCCGCCATTCGGAAGGTTAACCGTATTATTTGTAAAGTCGCTCACCTCTCCTTCACACACATCTTCGGCAAGAAAATCTGCAATGGGTTTGGTATCGATCACAATCGTACGTTCGACAGAATCAGCACATCCATTTCCATTAAAGGCCAACAATTTAATGGTATAGGTACCGGGACCGGTATATTGTGTCACAGGATGCTCATCTGTACTGCTTACTCCATTACCCAAATCCCATGAATAGGTATTTGCTCCTGAACCCGGTGTGTTTGTCAGGTTATTGATAGTAATCCAATCTTCAGAACATGCATTGCTCAACGAAAAGTCAGCATTTGGGGATTCAATTAAAGAAACGGTGTTGGTAACAGAATCCTTACAACCCAGATCGGTAGTGGTGATCAGGGTTACGTCAAAATTACCAAAGCCCGAATACTTATGCGAGGCATGTAATGAAGTGGCAGTGGTTCCATCACCGAACTTCCAGGTATTTCCATAAGTTCCGAACAAAAGCGTACTTCCATTAACAAACTTGGCCGTTGCATTGTTACAGGAGGTTTGAGAGGTAAAGGAAGGTACGGCACGGGGAGCCTGGGTTCCATATTTCGTTTTACTGTCAGGACAACCGTTGATGGTAACCGTCATGGTAATCGAATAGTTCCCCGGAACGGCATATTGATGACTTGTAGAAGGTCCGGTTCCATGGGCTGAACCATCCCCGAAGTCCCAATCGTAGCTCGGGGTACCGGTAGGCAATAAAGACTGGTCGGCAAAGGCCAGGTCAGTTCCCTCACAGGCATTGGTAACCGCAAAGTCGGCAGTTGGCAGCTGATTTACATTCACCACCACATCAAATGAATCCATATAACCCCAATCAGAGGTAACAAAAAGTTTCACCGTATAGGCTCCAAAGGTGGAATAAAGTTTTGTCGGATTTTGAAGGGTTGATGTTGTGCCATCTCCGAATTCCCAGAGGAATGACATAGTACCACTTTGAAGAGTACTTGTGTTGGTGAAGCTCATGGTTTCGTTGTCGCATACATCCAAATGCGTGAATGAAGCAACAGGAACCGGAACCACGTTAATATATCTTCTTAGTACAGAATCACAGGCATTGCCCAGATCGTTGGCAGCAAAAGAATAGATGACTGCTGAATCCAACAGTGCGGCATCCGGACTAAAAGTGATTTTAGCATTATTACCCCCGGATGGAGCAGTAAATGAAAAATAGCTGTTAGCCAGGGTAGTTCCGTTCATGGTAAAGAACGTCAACCCTGAAATATCCCAGGTGCTTCCATAACCTGAATTGGCTTGACCAACCGGTGGCACAACTTCATAAGTTAACTGATCGCCTGCTGTTACAACATCCGGATCAAGTAAGGTTCCTGCACTCTGCATGCGGGACGACTCATAAGGAGTACCTTTTATGATCTGTGTACCTGTTGGAGATGGTAATACGGTAATGGTTGTTTTAGCCGTATCGTTTGCCGCGTTGATGTCGCCCTGAACATTAATGGCTGCCACGTTTACACTTCCTGCTGTTGAAGGAACAACAACGCCCGTCAGGTTTACCGTAGTACTGGCACCGGGAGCCAGGCTGTTCAGATTAATAGCATAAGAGCTGGTAACCCCGCCTACATCAAGACCAAGGGTCATGGCTTCAGCCGAGAAGGTACTGTTATTCTTAACGCTCACAGAAAGGTCGCCTTCATGATGGGTACAAAGCGATGCAGGATTTATTTGAAGATTTGAAAGCTCCAATTCCGGATTGCAGGCCTGATTAACACAAAAAGAAATGTCATCCATGTACCATTCAGAATTTGAATACACCTCATAAAGGTCCAAATAGGAAATCGGTGCGGTATTGTTTAAAGTACCCTGTAAATTTCCATCAATAAATATTTGCCAGGTATCGGTATCAAAATTTACATCAATGGTAAGTTCAAACCACTGATCATGGGGAAAGGTGCCATTTGCACTATTGCCACCATATGCATTCCAGGTACCCCCTGAATAAAAGTAGAAGTCCATTGACCATTGTTGAGAAACACCGGCACCTCCCTGAAAATTGAAATAGGAATTTCCGTTGGTTGGGATGTAGTACATGGCAGTGTATTTGAATCTGCCGGTAGAATGAACACCACCAAAATCTAAAACAAGATCATGGGGGCCATTACCACTTGCTGAATAAAAATACAAAGACTTTGTACCGCTCAGGGCAAAGGAATTGTTAACATAAACGTCATCTGAGCCTCCTTCACTACCCCCTAAGGCAGCACTCCAGGTTGTCCATTCGTTGGATTGGGGCGCTACGTACGCACCTGCCGTGTAACTTTCGAAGTTATCACTAAAATATTGCTGCGCCCGGGATGAGGTGACGGCAATAAAAAGCACTATTAAACTAAATACAATTCTTTTCATGGTTTTGGTGAATTGGTTTCAAGTCCTACTCAAAGCTAAGCAGGGTAATCGTTAAATCCAAACATATCAAATTCTAATAAAAAGGGGGACTAAAGCCCCCCTTTTTTGGTCAAATAAATCAGGTTTATTGGATCGTTACTTTCTTATTTACAGTTTGTTCTCCATTCTGGATACGAACAAAGTAAACTCCCGCAGCAACCCCTTTCAGGTCGATCGCCAACTCACCATTAACGAACTGAGGATTCGGTACTGTTTGAAGTACTTTACCTTGTGCATTAATGATGGAGATTGCTGAATGAGATGAAAGTTCAGCTTCCAATTTAATTGTGAAGCTACCATTATTCGGGTTAGGATAAATGCTCACCATGTCATCCAGGTTTACATCTTCCACTCCTGTCATAGCACCATTCTCACTGAT
Organism: Bacteroidota bacterium; assembly: GCA_003531115.1. Lineage (GTDB taxonomy): Bacteria > Bacteroidota > Bacteroidia > UBA8524 > UBA8524 > UBA8524. Next base: position 7,501 of record DQHT01000093.1, read on the forward strand.
CTGTACAGTACGGCATACGATTGCAGATTTGTTTCCGGATCCATCAATAGCCTGGTAACATACCTCGTAAAGACCAGGGTAGTTAAAGTCTACGTTTGAACGGATGATGATAATCTGACATCCATTTGCTGATACCGCAAAATCAGCAGGAGTATAGTAGTTATCCGATACAACCAAACCCTGAGTAAAGTCGTAAGATGACCAGCGGGGAAGGTTTACCGGATTGGTAATGATAACCGGTTTTACATCGTCGATAACCCGAATAACACGGTCGAAAGTCGATACATTTCCTCCGTTATCGGTGGCTTTGTAGGTGATGGTATAATCACCCAAAACATTGATTGAGAATCCGCTTGGGTAAATAACTTCCAGATTTGCGAATCCATAATAATTGTCGGATGCTGTAACAGCCAAATTTGGATGTTGTGCCCAGTTATTATCGAATACTTTTACGATAACGATTTCAGTACCGGCTACATAATGGATTTTCGGAGCAATATAGTCAGCTACTTCAAACGTTACGGAAACAGTAGCCGATTGATTTCCTGAGAAATCGGTAGCCATATAAGTTTGTGTATAAGAACCAATGACGTTCGCATTTACACTACCTGATATTTTTACCAATTGAGGATTCATATCAAAATTATCTGTTGCAATAACCGGATCAACAAATACAGAACCTACCTGAACGTTTACAACAGGTGTAGAAACTACTGCAGGAGCAGTTAAATCTCTAACCTGAACTGTTCTTGTTGTTTCAGATTTGTTGCCATAGTCGTCGTAAACGGTATAGGTAAGAACGTAATCGCCAATTGCCATTACATCTACGCTTCCGGTAACGGTAACCAAATGGTCAACATTGGATCCTGAAGGCATGTCCAGGGTAGTATAACCCGGGTCAGTAAATGGAGTCAATACTGACCATAAGATCGGATTCGCACCGTTAAGAGTAATGCTTGGAGCAGTAAGGTCAGCAACAACAGTCACTTTTCTTGCAATGGTTGCAGCAACATTACCTGATTTGTCAGCAACATTGTAGGTTACGAAATAAACTCCGGTCTGGCTTACGTCAACACCATTGTTTACAACGATAGCACCTGAAATATCTCCTTCAAGATTGTCATATGCTGTTGCACCTTTATCTGTGTAAACACTGTTCACCTCAATGATCTCATCCGATCCGATAAGCTGGATAGCCGGAATGGTCATGTCAGGGGTAAGGAATACGGTATAATCTTCATATTCTCCTACCTGAGCAGGACCACATGCTGAAAGCGAGGTGTTAACAAGGCTGGCTCCAACACGCATGCGGGCTTCTCCCATCACAACGTCGTTGATTCCGGGAACAGTAAATGAACCTGAAAACACTTTGTTCATTGAACCTGTTTCAGAAGCAAGCAATTCGTTTGCATCGTTAAAGTCGCCATCGCGGTTGTAGTCGATCCAGATTTTCCGGTTGATGCCGTTTACGTTCGTGTTTCTTGAAATTTCGAAAGCATAAGTTCCTCCTAAAATAAGGTCTATGCTCATGTCATCCGTATAGTTCGAATATCCGGGTACCTGTCCGGAAGCAGAGCTATTCACAAGAGTACCTACTACAACTTTATTGATACCAACATCGGCAACAGTTGGATAGAAAACACCTGGTGTGCAATATTCGATCACATCGATATAGTTCGATTTTTCCAAAGAAGTAGAACCATTATCGTTGGTAGCGATCATTTTTACATTGTAGCTTCCTGCCGCAGTGAATTTCACAGAAATATTCCTGTCTGTTTCAGTTCCACCATTTTCAATAGTGTATGTATTTGGCGTGATCACCCATTCGTATTCACAAGCCGCTACCGATTTGTCTTTCAACTCAACAATAGCACCTACCTTGGTAATATTGGTAGAAGTAGTAAAGTCAACAATCGGATTGTTGGTAGTTGCATCGATCACAAAAGATCTAACGATGGTATCATTTCCTTCGCAGGATTTTAATACCAAACGTACATAACGTGTTCCTGATGTGAAGAANNTTACGTTCGGATCATAATCCATGATCCAGTCGTAAGAAGCCTGATCGTCAAGCACACCGGTAGAAGTGTTTTCAAAGATGATCTCATTTCCTAAAGAGCACTGATAAACGGTATCAGGCACATAGAAGTCGGCAGTTGGCGCTCCATTATTCGGTATTTCAGAACCCCATGTTGCCATGAAGCCGGGAGCAGTTCCATTGTTATTGGAAAGGAATACAAGGTAAAGGTATCCTCCGGTACTGGTAATTGAAGATGGCAGGTTAGCACCGGTATAGGCACCTACCTGAGCGGCACTTGAATTAAGTCCGTCGAAAACCAGCAACTGGTCGTTCGCAGCCACGTTGAAGCTCAGGAAAGTTAAAGTAACTCTGCTGGCCCCACAAGGAGCGATCAAAAATTCCAGGTATTCATTATCGCTGTAATTTGCGGTAGGGCCACCTGAATCATAGATCAGTCCTGAATCTACATCCGAACCAAGTTGCTGACCCATTTTGTTGCTGAAGGTTGATCCGGCTCCTGGAGCTTTGATATTGATATACCCCGGTTTACATATGGTATCCCATCCTGCAGAGTTTCCCACTGCCAGGCAGACATCATAAATTTGCACATCATAGAAGAAGGCAGTCGGGTTTTGATCAAAATTCGATCCTGAAGACCAGATATATGGTGCACCATTCATAAAGTCAGGTGTCATGATCCACTCCCACTGGGTGGCACCATATAAGGATAAGTCGAAAAAGTCAATGTACAATGGTGTAACCCCGTCGTAGATCACTTCATTCTGAGACACCACAAAATTGGGTGAAGGAGAAGAAGTCGGGTTAATAACGTCGAAACTTTTTGAAACGATGGAAGTTCCCTGGCAATTTGTACTGCTCAGACGAACCTGATAAGTACCGGCACTTGGGAATGCATAGTTAAAGTTAACACCCGTTCCATCAGGGTTCGTTCCCTGGTTGATCACATCCCACTCATGGGCGATATATCCGGTTTGGTTATTATTGACAAATTTTGCAGGAGAATTCGTATAAACGGTATCAGGAACTACAAAATTTGCAGATGGCGAAGATGTTGAAGCAATGTCCAACATATAATCCATTGTTTCGCCATAACCGTAAGATGAGTTTCCACATCCATAGCTAGGACCCATTTGGTAATAGTAATCGATCCTGAAACGAATGTATGTAGGCCCGGGTACGGCATTACAAGGCACCGTAAACTGGAAAGTCAATCCGGTAATACTGGTTGAATTGTTTCCTATGTACTCGTTCTGATCGAAGGTACCATTCTGATTATAATCGATCCACGCAGCCTGTCCCAATTGGTAGTTGGCTTGTGAAGTCGATTTGATACTCAATGTGTAGGTTGCTCCCGGACTCAGGGTAGTGATGGTACCAAGGTTATTCCAAAAGCGATAGGTATTTGAATTACACGTTACATCGTGCGACCAGCCATTCAGACTTACTTTAGCAAAGCTCCAGTTTAAATAGCAGGGATTATTTTGAGAATATTGATGCGACGCCCCGCAAACACCGGAAGGTGGCGAAGTAGACTGCCCGGCAGCATAGTTACCGAAACCAAACAGTAGCGCCAGCAAAAGCCCTCCCGCTAATTTCGATAGCCTCTGTTTCAGCAGAACCGATTTAGTAGTATTCATTTTCATATTAGTTTGGTTTTAAGAGTAGTAAAGTATAAAAGGGATACCAGAGTTTCCGGTATCCCTTTTTTTTAATTTATTTTATTGCAACACGTTTGCTGGTGCTTCCCATGCTTGTTTTTACCTGAACCAGATAAACCCCTGAGCTCATGTGAGCAAGATCAACGGCAAGCTCACCATTACTGAAGCTCTCGGAACCTGAAGTAAATACTACATGTCCCAGCATATCCAATATAACGATATCGGCTCCGTCAACACCCAATTCCGCATCGAGTTTGATGGTAAACTGACCCTGGTTCGGGTTAGGATATACGGAAACAGCTTTGTTTACATCAACATCAGCTATACCTGTATTGATACCTTCTTCACTGATTTGTACAAGTCTGATCGTTTCTTCGGATCTGTTACCTGACTCATCTGTTGCTACATAAGTAACCTGATAAATTCCAGGGTAGTTAAAATCAACATTGCTACGAACGATTTCAATTTCACATCCGTTCAGATTATTGGCAAATTCAGCAGGCTCATTGTAATTATCTGCAACCACCACGCCAAGCATCAAATTATAGGATGACCATCTTGGAAGCATAAGTGTTGTGGTTAAAACAACCGGTTTTTCATCATCCATCACCACAAGCGTACGCTCAAATGTGCTTACATTACCTGATTTATCCGTTGCCTGGTAAGTAATTACATAGGTTCCGATTTCATTAATATTAAACCCTGCAGGCAATATTTTAGTCAGTTGTGCACTTGGGTAATAATTGTCGCTAACGGTAACAGCCATTCCTGGTGCATTTTCCCAGTTGGAATTAAATACACGAACAAAAACGGTTTCTGTTCCCGGAGTATGGATGATCGTTGGAGCAATGTAATCTTCTACTTCGTACACGATCGTTTTGTTTACTCCTACATTACCGGAAGCGTCTACCACAGAATAAGTAACACTGTAGTCGCCAATTACCATGGAATTCACGTTACCGTTAATTTTAACCGGCATTACATTTTGGTCGAAGTTATCGGTAGCTGCAATAGGATCAACAAATGGAGTTCCCACCTGTACCGGTGTTGTGGCATTGGTAACAATAACCGGAGCGGTTGTATCACGAACCTGAACCGTTCTTGTTACAGTACCTTCATTTCCATAGGCATCCATAACCGTATAGGTAATAACATAGTCTCCGATCATATTAACATCAACCGGATTGCTCACTTGAACAAGGCCTGTAATGGTAGAACCTGAAGGCATATCGGTTGCTACATAACCCGGATCAACATAAGGAACAAGTACAGACCATAACAATGGATCTGAACCTGTCAACACAATTGTCGGGTTAGTGAGGTCTTCTACAACCTGAACTTTTCTTACCACTTCAGCGGCACAATTTCCGGAAAGATCACAAACATTATAGGTGACAAAATAAACACCGGCCTGAGTCACATCGATATTAATATCGGTTACGATACGCGCTGTAATATTTCCTTCAATATTGTCAGAAGCAGTGGCTCCTAAATCATTATAGGTAGAATTTTTTTCTATTACTTCATCAGCACCTGTCAGGGTGATCACCGGAGCCAATTTATCCAATTCTACAAAAAGGGCGTAATCTTCGTATTCACCTACCTGATTCGGTCCGCAAGCTGTAAGGGCAGTATTTGCCAATCCCATTCCAACACGCATTCTGGTTTCACCGGGAATCAGATCCTGAAGACCAGGGATTGTGAAGGTACCGCTAAAACTACCGGAACTTGAGTTTACTACAGAAGCAACTGTTTCGTTGGCATCTGTAAAATCACCATCGCGGTTATAGTCAATCCAGATTTTCAGGTTGACATTGTTTACGGTACTACTTCTTTCTACCAGGTAAGAATAGGTTTGACCGATCGTTACGGTAGCACCAAATTTGGTGGTATAGTCAGTATAACCGGGTGACTTTCCTGATTCTGATTCATTTTGGATCGCTTCAAATTCTACGTTAACAATACCCACATCTGCAACAGTTGGATACAATACCGCAGGTGTACAATGCTGGATAACTTCTACGTGATTCGTTCTTTCTTTATAGGAAGAACCATTGTCGTTATTGGCGATCAATTTAACGCTGTAAGAACCGGCAGCTTCAAATTTAACAGTGATCTCAGGGTCGGTAAGCGTACCGCCATTTTCCAGGCTAAAGGTAGTTGGCGTAATTTCCCATTCGAAATCGCAGGCAGCAACTGCACTGGCTTTGAAGGTAGAAGTCCCGTTTACCTTTAAGATACGTTCCGTTGTGGTAAAATCAACGATAGGAACATTATTGGTATTATCGATCACAAAGGATTTTACTATGGTATCATTTCCTTCACAGGATTTTAACACCATTCTCACATGATAAGATCCGTTCGCAAAATAAGGCCAGATCGGACTTTCTTCATCTGCAACATCAGCATAGCCGGTTGGATATGAAACGTTTGGATCATAATCGAATATCCAGTCGTAGGAAGCTTGTCCTGCAACCACACCACTTGAATTGTTTACGAATTCAACATCATTTCCAACTGAACAAGCATATACCGTATCGGCGATAATAAAATCTGCGGCAGGAGCACCATTGTTGGCAACAACAGCTACCCAATGTGCTTTAAATCCAGGACCGGTAACGCTTGCATTTGAGGTCCATTCCAAATAAAGAGAGCCACTCGTTCCGGTTACAGAAGACGGTAAAGTTGTTCCGGCAAAAGAACCGAGAGAAGGTGCCGAATTAGAATTTCCATTAAACACCTGAAGGACATCTCCACTACCTAAATTAAACATATCAAAAGTAAGTGTAACGCTGGCAGCGCCACAGGGCTCAATCACAAATTGATAGAACTCATTCGTGCTATACGGGTTTGCGTCGCCTCCTGAATCATAAATATATCCTGAATCCAGATTAGAACCCGCACTTTGACCGAGTACATTTATAAATGTTGAACCCGATGTGGGCGGTGTTATTTCTAAATAGGCATAGCGGCACAAGGTATCGCTACCGGCGCTGTTGCTAACAATAAGGCAAACATCATACGTTTCTACATCATAGAAAAATGCAGAAGGATTCTGGTCAAAATTATTGGTTAACCAAATGAAAGGAGCACCATTTAACCAGTCAGGATCCATGATCCATTCCCAGGATGTTGGCCCATATAAGGTCAAATCATATAAATCGATATAAATCGGATTGGTACCATCATAAACCACAGAATTCTGGCTGGCCACAAAATTGGCAAGCGGGGAAGAAGTTGGAGCCACAACATCGAATGATTTTGTTGTAGTTGCAGTTCCCTGGCAGTTTGTGCTGCTCAGTTTCAATTGATAGCTTCCGGGATTAGAAAATAATCCTGTATAATTTACAGAAGTTGCGTCAGGGTTGTTGCCCTGTCCGATAATATCCCATTCGTGAGAAACATAACCCAACTGATTCGCATTCACAAAAAAGGCAGGAGAGTTTTGATACACCGTATCAGGAATACTAAAATTTGCTGTTGGATTTGATGAACCGGAAATGGTTACAACATAATCCATGGTTTCACCATAGTTATTGATCATTCCACCACATCCATAATTTGCACTGGCTGCAGATGCATAAGAACAACGAAACCTTAAAATGGTCTGCCCTGGTTTGGCATTACAGGGAACAGTAAATGATTTCGTGAAAGTTGGTGCATTTGTACCTGTCGAACCTGTTCCAATATATTCAGCAGATGTAAAGTTACCGTCTCCGTCCCAATCGATCCAGGCTCCACCAGAAGTGGTATAAGTGGTAGATGCTGTTTGGCAGGTTACCGTGTACGTGGCTCCCTGACTCAGATTGGCAACATTACCCAAATTGTTCCAGTACCGATAAACAGTTGACGTATTACACTGAACATTGTGTGTCCAGGCATCAAGGCCAACCTTTAAAAAATGGAAGCCCCAATTATTGGCACAACCGTTATTGCCCATATTGCTATGGTTTGTGCTACAATATCCGGTAGGCGGTGTAGTCGCCTGACCGACAGCCCATTGAGGCAGCGATAAGGTACAAACAACCGCAAGGGCAAGCACACGCAGAAAAGACTTCCTGCCGCTCTGTTTCATTGTGGTAAAAATTTTCATCATTCGTTTTGGTTAAATGGTTTGGTTTGTTTGGTTTTTAAACTGCAGAAAAGAGGACGCCCGAAAGCTCCTCTCTTCTGTAGTTCAATGCTTTTATTTATTAATTACAACACGTTTGCTTACGCTTCCGTGTTCGGTGCTTATTTGTACAAAATAGACTCCGGCATTAACAAGACTCAGATCGATCATGGTTTCGCCATTCACGAAAGCGTCTTCTCCAGCCAAATATACACTTTTGCCTAATGCATCAACAATTTGAACAGAAATTTTATTTCCGAGCTGTGCATCAAGTTTTACGGTGAATTTTCCGTTTGATGGGTTAGGATAAACCTGGATCATTGTTCCAAGATCGATACCCTCAAGGGAAGTAGGTGTCCATACATATACCGAGCGGGAAGTCATCGCCGAAACGTTTCCTGATCCATCAGTTGCACGGTACATTACGGTATAAATTCCGGGATAGTTCACATCAACATTACTCAATACCACTTCAATACTTCCCGGAGTTGAATCAAACCACTGAGGAGTCCAATAGTTATCAAGAGCAGAAACTCCCACCATTGGGTCAAAAGTTCCTGACCATCTCTGAATATTTAAAGGGGCAGCGATCACTGTTGGTCTTTCAGTATCCACAACCACAATGGTACGTGTATAGGTTGCTGAATTTCCCGATCCATCCGTTGCAGTATAAACGATCGGGTATGAGCCCAATTCGTAAATGTTTAGTCCTGACGCATTTCTTACCAAAGCTACACTTGGATAGAAATTATCTGTTGCTGTAACAGGAGGTTCAAAGAAATTGGCATCGTTTACTTCAACAACCAGGATATCAGAACCTTGCAGGGTGGAAATAATCGGGGCAATTGCATCGCCTACTTCAAACTCTACAGTAACAGGGGTGGCCACATTGCCGGAGAAGTCAACTGCTTCAAATTTCACGGTATAGGTACCCAGGACATTTACATCAATGTTGCCAGTCATGGTAACCTGAACATTCTGATCGAAATTATCGGTAATACTTATCGGATCAACGAAAGGAGTTCCTACTTGCCAGAATACCTGAGTAGCACTGTTAATAACAGGAGCATCAATATCTCTTACCTGAACCACACGGGTTTCGGTAGTTGTATTTCCATTAACATCATCAACAGTATAAACCAGATTGTAATCACCGATCACATTCACATCCACGCTTCCGCTAACGATAATATCTCCGGTAACATTTTTATTTCCGGGATTGTCGAGAGCTGTAAATCCGGGATCGACAAATGGAGTCAGCACACTATGGATATACGGTGTTCCACCAACCAAAGTGATGACTGGTTTAGTCAGATCCGTTGAAACAATAACTGTACGGCTAACGCGTACAGCTTTTAAGCCGGAAGCATCGGTAACATCATAATGAACATAATAAACACCGGCCTGGGTCATGTCTACCTGATTGGTAATGACAATTCTGCCTGAAATATCGCCTTCTATATTATCCAGGGCTACAGCTCCGTCTTCCGTATAGGTAGTATTTATTTCCAGGTTAACGGTATTGCTGCCGTTGAGGGTAATTACCGGAGGCAATTCATCATAATTCAGCATGACACCATAATCTTCGAACTCGCCAACCTGTATTGGTCCGCATGCATTGAAGCTTGAAGCACCCAGGGATGCACCTATACGAAGGCGGCTTTCTCCGGGTACGGTGTAGGTATAGTCAGGTACTGTAAATGTAGCTGTATAAGAAAGGCTGTTTGCATTGCTTTCCAACATTACACGCTCAGCCGGATCCTGAAATTCACCATCGCGGTTAAAATCGATCCAGGCTTTACGGGTCATAGCGTTAACGGTACTGTTCCGTTTAACCTGCAATTGGTATGTTTGTCCAGCCGTTAAGTTAACAGCATAATCTGCTACATAATTAAAATAACCGGGAGCCATACCCGATCCTGTTTCATTGTCGATATTTTCGATGATCACCTGAGTGATCCCTACATCAGCAATGGTTGGGATGGCAACGGATGGTGTACAATAGCCGATCACATCGATATAATTGGTTCTGGTTTCTACCACAGAACCATTATCGTTGGTAACTTCCAGTTCAATATGATACGAACCGGCATCGGTGAATTTTACCTCAATTTCTCTGTCAGTCAAGGTATATCCTGACTCCAGCGCCCATCCGTTAGCAGGTGTTATGGTCCATGCATAGGAACATCCTCCTACGGTGATATCAGATAAAGTAACGATTCCATTCACTGAAATACGGCGGCTCGAAACGGTGAAATCAATCTCAGGAAGTGCAGTAGTGGGTGCCACTCTGAGCAATTTCACGATAGTATCATTTCCCTCACAGCTTTTTGCAACCATGCGGATGTAATACTCGGCGTATTGACCAGATGCGGGTACATTCCATTCCGGACTTTCCTCATCGCAATAATCGCAATACATCGGCGGGTAGGTTACATTCGGATCAAAACCGATGATCCAGTCGTAGCTGGCCTGTCCGGGTACGATTCCGGAAGTGGCATTTTTAAGTATCAGGTCTGTTCCACCTGAACATTCCCAGAGGGTATCAGGCAGATCAAAATCAGCTGTGATGGATCCGTTTTGAGGAATGCTTGCCATCCATGAAGCAGCAAAACCGGATTCTGTTCCGCTTGCATTGGTAGTCATAAGCAGGGTCATGGTTCCGGATGAAGCTGTTATGCTGCCTGGAAGGGTAACTCCTGAGACTTGTGCAATTGGTGATCCGCTGGCTGTTGGTGCATCATAGATATAAAGCATATCACCACTTAAAATATTTAAGGAAGAAAAGTCCAGCGTTACTGAAGATGCTCCACAAGGGGCAATGGTAAATTCATAATATTCATTGGCTCCATAATTCCCGTTCGGACCACCGGTATCATAAATTAAACCTGAATCCATGGTACTTTTAATATCCTGGCCCATTATGTTCACATAATTTGCCCCGGTTGGTTCCGCAATATCAATATAACCCGTACGGCATAAAGGTGCCGAAGTACCCATGCTGTTGGTCACCGTTAAACATACCTCATAGGTGCCGAAGTCATAGAAAAATGCTTTTGGATTCTGTGAATATTGATTTCCCCCTGACCAAAACCACGGGGCACCATTATTCACATCCGGTGTAATCGTCCATTCCCAGGCAGTTGCCCCGTACATGGATAAGTCATACAACTCGATCTCTATCGGATTACCGTTGAAGTAGACAATATTCGAGGAACTCACAAAATTAGGTATGGGCGACGATGTAGGATCCACAACGGTAACGGTTTTGGTAACAACTGCAGAACCATTACAGTTCACACTTGTCAACTTTACCTGATAGGTTCCTGCACTATTAAAGGTGTAGTTAAAGTTTGTAGTAGTTGCATCGGGATTATTTCCCTGATTAACGATGTCCCACTCATGAGAAACATAACCTGATTGATTCGCGTTAACGAATTGCATAGGGGCACCGGTATAAATGGTATCAGGAATGGCAAAATTGGCAGTAGGACTGCTGGATCCTGCTATCGTAATAATATAATCCATGGTCTCACCATAGTTATTATTGATACCCCCGCAACCATTATTCGCGTTTACGGCTGAATAATAATCACAACGGAAACGCATAATGGTTTGTCCAGGTACGGCATTACAAGGAACCGTAAACGACTTGGTAAAAGTCGGCGCACTTGTTCCTGTAGAGTTGGTACCGATATATTCCGTATTCGAAAAGGTTCCGTCACCATTCCAGTCGATAAACGCAGCACCTGAAGTCGGGTACGTTGTAGATGCGGTCTGTATGGTAATGGTATAGGTTGCTCCCTGGCTCAGCGTGGTTACGCTACCCAGGTTATTCCAATACCGGTAAACCGTGGATGTATTGCATTGAACATTGTGCGTCCAGGCATCCAGCCCGACTTTAAGAAAATTAAAGCCATAGCTATTTACACAACCATTGTTTCCCATGTTCGGATGAGAGGTAGTGCAATAACCAGCCGGCGGTGTGGTCGACTGGGCAGAAACGATCGGTCCTAAACACAATAAGAGCGCCATTATAAGCCCTCTCGATGTTACAGACACAAAACGATTCAACGATTCAGTTTGTGTAAAAATTCTTTTCATACTCCTAGGTTTTGGTTTGGTTAGTGGTTTTCAGTCTATAATAAATAAAGGATACCGGAAATTCCGGTATCCTTTATGATATTCTTATTTGATTACGATGCGCTTGCTTACGCTTCCTTGTTCAGTAGTAAGTTGGATCAAATATACTCCTGCAGTTACATGGCTCAGGTCAATATTGGCCTCACCATTCACGAAGGCTTCAGCACCGGCGGCAAAAACACCTTTACCTAATGCGTCAACGATCTGCACGGAAACTTTTCCTCCTAATTGCTCATCCAATTTTACCGTAAAGGCTCCATTGCTCGGGTTAGGATAAACTTCGATCATCGATCCAAGATCCAATCCTTCCACTGAAGTAGGCGTCCACACATTTACGATACGGGTGGTGAGGGCAGAAACATTACCTGATCCATCTGTTGCACGGTAAACAACATTGTATACTCCAGGATAGTTCACATCCACATTACTTAAGACGATCTCAATGCTTGAAGGATTTCCCTGGAACCACTGCGGTGTCCAGTAGTTGTCCAGAACAGTAAGTCCGGTCAAAGGGTTAAAGTTAGTGGACCATCTTTGAACATTCATCGGAGAAGCGATAATCACAGGTTTTTCTATATCCACCACACGAACAGTGCGGGTATACGTTGCCGTATTTCCGGAACCATCTGTAGCTGTGTATACAATCGGATAAGAACCCAGTTCATAAATATTCAAAGCCGATGCATCCCGTACCAAAGAAACACTTGGATAGTAATTGTCAGTGGCAGTAACCGGAGGCTCGAAGAAATTGGCATTGTTCACTTCAACAATGATCTCGTCAGACCCTTGTAAGGTAGTGATCACCGGAGCAATGGCATCACCTACCTGGAAGACAACGGTTACAGGTGTTGCAGCATTTCCGGAGAAATCAACGGCATTGAAGGTAACGGGATAAGATCCGAATACATTTACATTGATACTACCAGTCATGGTAACCTGTACATTCGGGTCAAAATTATCGGTAATACTTACCGGATTTACGAATGGGGTTCCTACCTGCCAGAAGACATTTGCAGGACTGTTGATCACCGGAGCATCAATATCTCTAACCTGAACAGTACGAATAACCTGAGATGAATTGCCGTTTATATCGCTGATTTTATAGGTCAGGTCATAATCGCCGATCACATTCACGTCTACCATTCCTGTTACAATTACATCACCGGTAACATTTTTGTTACCCGGATTGTCAAGGGCAGTGAAACCTGGCTCTGTAAAAGGAACCAAAACACTATGAATGATCGGTGAACCACCGGTTAATGTAATAACAGGCTCTGTAATGTCGGTTGAAACAATTACCGTTCTGGTAACACGCGTAGCCATCAGCCCTGAACCATCCGTTACGTCATAATGAACATAATAGATTCCAGCCTGGGTCATGTCTACCTGATTGGTGATCACAATTCTTGAACTGATATCTCCTTCGATATTGTCAATAGCTTTTGCACCTTCTTCGGTATAGGTTGAATTTACTTCCAGCGTAATGGAACTCAATCCATTCAAGGTAATAACAGGAGGCTGATCGTCGAAACGCAGCATTACCCCATAATCTTCAAACTCACCAACCTGAACAGGTCCGCAGGAATTAAAGCTGTTCGCTCCAAGTGAAGCACCAACACGAAGACGGCTTTCACCTTCTAATGTATAAGTATAGTCAGGAACAGTAAAGGTGGCGGTATAGCTTAGTGTATTTGCATTGGTTTCAAGCATTACACGCTCAGTAGCTTCCTGGAATTCACCATCACGGTTGAAATCGATCCAGGCCTTACGTGTCATGCTGTTCACAGTACTTGGGCGTTCGAGCGTCAATTGATAAGTCTGACCTGCGGTCAAAACAACACCAAAGTCTGCGGTATAATTGAAATAACCCGGGCTTTTACCAGAAGGAGTTTCGTTATTGATATTTTCAATTATCACACGGGTAATACCCACATCAGCGATCGATGGTATTATAACAGAAGGTGTGCAGTAGTCAATAACATCGATATAATTGGTTTTGGTTTCCACATTAGAACCGTTGTCGTTGCTCACTTCCATTTCAACATGGTAGGAACCGGCATCGTTAAATTTAACTTCGATAACACGATCAGTCAGGGAATATCCCGGCTGAAGTGCCCATCCGGTAGCCGGAGTAATATCCCAGGCATAGGAACATCCTGCAACGCTCAAATCGGTTAATGTCACCACACTACCTGCTGATACACGGCGGTTTGATGCTTCGAATTCTACCTCAGGCAAATTGCTTGTTGGAGATACTCTTAACACTTTTACTACTGTATCATTTCCTTCGCAGCTTTTTGCTACCATGCGGATTTGATATTCTTCATATTGTCCGGATGCCGGAACATTCCACTCAGGATTTTCCTCATCGCAATAATCACAATACATGGCAGGATAGGTCACGTTCGGATCATAATCGATGATCCAGTCGTAAGTGGCCTGTCCGGGAACTACGCCGCTTGTTGCATTTAATAATACCAGGTCCGTTCCACCTGAACATTCCCAAAGTGTATCGGGCAGATCTATGTCGGCAGAAATGGTTCCGTTCTGTGGCACTACTGAAGTCCAGCTTGCGGCAAAACCCGAAGCAATGGTATTCCCGTCGGACGTCATTAATAAGGTCATACTTCCCTGAGACGATTTGATCGTTCCTGTAGGAAGTGTATTTCCGGTGAATTCAGCCAACATAGGGCTGCTTGCATCAGGACCATCATAAACACGGAGGAAATCCCAATTGTTTTCCAGGTCCAATGCATTCATGGTTAGTGTTATGGATGATGCTCCACAAGGCTGAATAACAAATTCATAATATTCGTTGTCGCTGTAATTTCCAGTCGGACCACCTGAGTCAAAAATTTCTCCGGAGTCAGATGTACTCTTAAAGTCTTCACCCATGATGTTCGTAAAATTAGAACCTGAAGGTGGTGTTATTATAATATAGGCAGTACGGCAAAGGGGAGCTGAACTTCCCAGGCTGTTCGTTACGGTTAAACAAACTTCATAGGTACCGATATCATAGAAAAAGGCACTTGGGTTTTGGGAATACTGATTTCCGTTAGACCAAAACCAGGGGGCTCCGTTATTTACATCAGGGGTGATGGTCCATTCCCATGAAGAAGGGCCAAATGAAGAAAGGTCGAACAGGTCGATTTCAACAGGATTCCCTGAAAAGTAAAACACGTTTATGCTGCTTACAAAATTCGCAACCGGTGTAGATGTCGGATCTACAACGACAACCGTTTTTGTTTTAATGGCTGTACCCTGGCAGTTGGTAGACTCCAGACGAAGGTTATATGTACCTGCAGTTGAAAAGGAATATTGGTAGTTTACCGATGTTGACGCAACGACTTGCATGGTTGGATCAATATCTGAATTGTACCATTTGTGGGTATATCCTCCCTGATTGGTATTGGCGAAAGTGGCCACCCAATTGGAATAAACGGTATCCGGTAAGGCGAAGTCAGCGGTTGGGGAAGATCCGGGAATGATGTTTACATTATAATCTTCTGTTTCACCATAAGTAAATGTTCCGCATGAACTGATGGAATTTGATTCAATACAAACCACACGCATACGTGTAGTTCCTGCAACGCCGGAACAAGGAACCTGAAAGTTAATGTTGCTGGTGAAGGTACCACCGGTATAAGCGGTACTTCCTAAATTTTCTCCTGCATCGGTAAAATCACCATCCTGATTGAAGTCGATAAATACCCGGGCTGATTTTGTGTAGACGTCTGAGCCACAGGATCCTCCTGAATGAACACCAAGAGAAACAGACATTTGATAACTTGAGCCAACATACAGGTCGGTGCTCATGTTGGTAAAGTGAGTGTAGGTGGCACAGCCTCCATTTGCGGTGTTGTTGGAAATGTTGCCTAATTCTACATTGATAATGTCAGAGTCGAAATTTGAAGTGGCCCCTGAGTTACAATAAGTCTGGGCCTTGAGCCCTGTTGTCAATAATAGCCCTACTCCCATTGAAAGGAGAAGTTTGGTACAGCTCGTCTTCATAAGCATGTTTTTCGTTGTTTAGGTTTTATTAGGTTTCTGTTTAAACCACACGACAACAAAGCCCCATTTTATTGATTTTCAATAAAATAACTGCTTTAGAGTTGGTGATCTGGCTGTGAACAGTCCGGAAAACCTGACCATACACAATCGCAATTTATACAAATCCCCCTGTAAAAAAAGGCCGACGCACTGTTTTTCGGAAATATTTTCGACGTGAGGAATTGTGTCATTGCACGGGTTCGACACTGATCTTCTAAAATGGTTGCCTGAGTTTTTAAAAAAAAATCAAAAATCCCAAAATCGGAATTTCAATAGCAGCTTTACTCCTTTCTCCCCTTCAAATAAATATCCTGTAAAAATTGACATAAGATGAATATTACTGCTGTTATGCATAGAAACGGATTATTCTCCTATTTTTGAACGTGTGCAATGGCACAGCTAATGTACTTTCAAATACCCATGACCCGTTTTTCAGCCAGCCTCAGCTTTCTTTTCATCTGCCTGTTACCTTTTATTACAGGCAATAGTCGGCTGAAGGCTCAAAGTGACAGCGCCTCGCTGCAGGATACCTTTGCTTATGAAGATATTTTCAGCCTGAATTTTGAAGAAGATGTCACCGTTCAACTGCTCCCGCTTGATACCATCGTAGATATTGCCTTCAGACATTCACCCACCCTCCGATTCCATGAAGGGGAAGTTGGTGCAGCCCGGGCACAGGTAATCCTGGCCAAAAGATCCTGGCATCCTTATATATCTACTTTTGCCAGTTCCAGCTATGGAAGCCAGAATATTGCATTAAATACGTACAACCCGGCTACAGGAAGCAACCAAACCCAGGCTACCAACGGCTATACCATCGGTGCAACCATCGTACTCCCGCTTTCTGTATTTACCCAGACTCCGGTTAAAATAGACATGATGCGCCAGGAGCTGAAAAAATTTGAAGCACGTGTGGATGAAGCCAAACTGAGGCTTCGTCGCGAGATCATATCCGAATACTTCAAACTGGTTACCGCCCAAAGACTTTTAAAAATTATTAGCGAAGATGTTCAGACAGCCACCCTGACCCTGAACATTGCCGAAGTCCAGTTTCAAAATGGGACACTCCCTCCTTCCGAATTCAGTCGAATAAAAAACCTTCAAACCATTGCACGCACCAACTACGAATTGCAGTTCAGAGAATTTGCCACGGCCTATTTTCAATTCGAAGCATTGGTAGGTGTAGAAATGTTTGAAATAAAACGAGCCAACCATCCATGACACTGCTTACCTATTTAAGGGTGGTTTATAAAAACCTCCTCTGGCTCCTACTCTTTCCCGTATTAACAGCCTTGCTTGTGGTGTTCCTAACCCGGAACATCAAAAGGGAATATGCCAGCAGCAGCAGCCTTTACACCGGCGCCGCCTCGGGCTATAACCTCGCCAGCCCTCTGGAGGCGCGTATGGATTACCTTTCTGTAAACAACGCCTTTGATAATATGATCGCCGTGATCAAGTCGAGGGAAACCGTTACCGAAGTGAACCTGCGTTTGATGGCCCAGCACCTGAGCATGAAGGCCCCCAACCAGGCTGTACTCAGCCGCGAAATTTTTGATAAGCTGAATCATACCTTTCCGGATACCCTCATCCAGCAATGCCGAAAACTGGCCGACAAGGAGATCGTATACAATTACCTGCTCCCTTATGCCATGTCGAACGAATCCAACCTTATTAATAATATACTAAGGGGAGATCATCCGTATTATTCCATAATGGGATTCAATCATGCGCTCACAGTAACCCGTAAAAGTTCGAGCGATATGATCGAAATGATCTTCAAAAGTGAAGACCCGGGAATTTCCAAAATGGCCCTCGACATCCTCACGCGGGTGTTTATCGATCAGTACCGTAATATTAAAGGTGATGAAACCACGAATGTGGCCAGCTACTTCGAACAACAACTCGAAGCCGCTCAGGCCTCGCTGAATGACGCCGAAAACCGCCTGAAAGATTTTATGGTGCAGAACCGCATCATTAACTACTACGAACAATCCAAATTCGTGGCAGAAACCAAAGAAAACATTGATATCGAGATCAATGAGCTGAGCATGAGCCTTGCCGCGGCCAAAGCTTCCCTGGCTGCCATTGAAGTGAAGATGGGCCAAAAATCGGAGATCCTGAATAACAACACCCAGTTGCTGCAGATCCGCGACGAAATAGCCCGCATGCGCGTAAAATTGTCGCGAACCGAAATCTATGGTACCAAAGACGCCCCGGCCGATTCACTGCGCAGCGCAATAAAAAAACTCGAAGATCAATACAAACAGCTCGCCCTTCAGTTTTATAATAATACCTATACCCTCGAATCTACCCCGCAACAGGACCTGCTCCGCTCCTGGCTCGATAAAGTTCTGGAAGTTGCCGATGTGGAAGGCAGGATGAAGGTGTATCAGGAACGTAAACTTGATTTTAATGTCGAATACGACAAATTTGCTCCCTGGGGCTCTACCCTCGCCCGGCTTGAACGGGAGGTCAGGGTCACGGAAGAACAGTATTTATCGGTACTTCATGGACTCAATCAGGCCAAACTGCAAAAACAAAACCTGAAGTTTTCCAATAACCTTACGGTGGTCGACCACGCCTACCTCCCTCTGCAACCCGAAAAATCCAAGCGGATGATGCTGGTAATGCTCGGGTTTATGGGAACTCTTTTTACCCTTCTGGCCTACCTCGCTGCTAAAGAATTTTTCGACAATTCGCTCCGCACTCCCAAACGGGCCATCGAAGAAACCGGACTCGACCTCCTCGGTGCCCTGCCTTTTATGCCTGATAAACCGGGCCCTGTGGATGTAGAAAGTGTGCATGTCTCGATGATCGAACAGTGCCTGTCTAACCTGATCCTTGAAACGGAAAACAGCCCGACCTATAAACGTATTCTTGTATGCAGCAACCTGAAACGAGAAGGGAAAACCTGGTTCAGCAGTCATATGCAAAACAGGCTCAATGAGGTGGGAAGAAAAACCCTGATCATGGTTCCCAATATTCAGGCCGAAGAATCGGTCAAAGAAATTAAGGGTGACTATTTTATCTATGAGGTCCGCGATAATTTTATCGATACTGAAAACCTCATTCAGCTTGGATTAACGGAAAAACAACGGGACCAATACGACTTTATATTTATTGAGTTACCTGAACAGTCGGTTTACCCCGCACCGATTCATTTGATCGGACTGGTGGAACTCTGTGTGAGGGTGGTGAACAGCGGCCGCGTATGGACACCCTCTGATATTAACCTTGTACAGATCTTTGAAAAAGCCAAACCGAAAAAGCATCTGCTCCTGCTGAATGCCGTACCGGTTGATTCACTCGAAGGACTGGTAGGAACGATACCAAGAAGACGTTCGCGTATCAGGCAGATGGCACATGACTGGCTCTCGCAAAGTCTCACCCCTTCCCGACTTAAAACCCTTTAGGTATGGAGATGCCGGCACAGCATATCGGCTTCCTGGCACGCCATCGCCACCGATTTCCGGCCTTGTTTTCCGGACTTGCCTTTAGCCTCATTATTTCCTGGCTGATCAGCAAAGGCGGATTGCCTTTCGCCTTGATCTATGCCGGTTTCGCCCCTATTCTGGTTTATGTATATGTTACCCTTGTTGCCCCCAGAATGGGACTCGCTGGCTATATCCTCGCGAGCTATTTTGCCATAGGATTGAACCGTTACATTCCCGGTCCGCTAGGCCTGAGTATTGACGGCCTTTTGGTGCTCACCTGGCTTGGAGTATTTTTCAGCACGACCAGGGCCGACCGCAAACGCATGAACAACCCACTCAGCTGGATCATGCTGATTTGGTTTGGCTATACCTTTTTAGAACTGGTCAATCCAGAGATCCATAATCGGATGGCCTGGTTTTTTGCCGTTCGGGGACTTTCCCTGTATTTTGTGCTTGCCGTTCCTCTCGTATTTATCCTTGTCAATAAACGCAAAGACCTCTTTGTGTTTTTGCAGGCTTACCTCGGCCTTACGCTCCTGGTGGCACTCTGGGGCTTTAAACAAAAATATTTCGGAGTTGACGGAGCAGAAAAGGCCTGGCTGGCGGCGGGTGCAGAGAGCACCCATATCCTGCATGGACGATTGCGGGTATTCAGCTTTTTATCGGATGCAGGGCAGTTTGGCGCCCTGATGGCCCATGCCGTTATTATTTCTCTGGTTGTAGGATTTGGGGAGAAGATCATTTGGAAGAAGGTTGTATACCTGCTTCTTGCGGGTTTATTTTTTATTTCACTGGCCATCTCAGGTTCCCGTGGACCGGTGATCATCGTATTTAGCGGCCTGGGCATTTACCTGATCCTGATACAAAATTTCCGATTGCTCGTATTTGGCGCCTGCCTGGCTATCGGCACCTTTGTTTTCCTGAAATATACCTCTATAGGAAGCAGTATCTATGAGATCCAGCGCATACGAACAGCCCTCGACCCCAACGACGCCTCTTTTCAGGTACGGCTCGAAAATCAAAAAATGCTTCGTGCGTATCTGGCATCTCGTCCGCTGGGTGGTGGAATTGGCGCCGGAGGGAGCTGGGGACAACGTTTTGCCCCGGGGACCTTTTTGGCGGAAGTACCTTATGACAGTTGGTATGTAAAAGTGTGGGTAGAAACCGGGATCATCGGGCTGATCCTCTACTTTATTCTGATCCTGACCATCCTGGTTTACGGCTATTTTTATCTCCGAAAGGCGCCCGATCCCGAAGTCAGAACACGGCTGCTCGCCCTCTATGCGGGTTACTTTGGCTTGGTGGTCGGTTCATACGGAAACCAGATTTATGGACAAAGTCCGATAAGCACCATCATAGTTTTCAGTCTCTGCTTTATCTTTATGGCGCCGCAACTGGCAAAACCGCATGAATCCGAACCCGAAAATTTCGATCATCACCGTCAATTACCGGGGAAATAAGGATACCAGGGAACTCCTGGAATGCCTGAGCAAATGTCATTACCCGAATTTTGAAGTCTGGGTGGTGGACAATGGCAGTCCGGAACCACCCGAAGATATTTACAGGGATTTTCCCGAAGTTCACTTTCTCTTTAGCCCGGTAAATCTGGGTTTCGCCGGCGGGAATAATATGGCTATGGAAGCCTGTAGCGGAGACCTTATCCTTTTGCTCAATAACGATACGCTGGTTTTACCCGATTTTCTGGATGCCATCCCTCCCCTTTTTGCCAGCGACCCGGGTATTGGGATAATAGGTTCGCGCCTGATGTACCATAATGAACCGGGCATTGTGCAATTTGCCGGGAGCAAGGGAATGAATCCATACACAGGAAGAAGTTTTGCTGTAGGATGGAAGGAAAAAGACCGGCCCGAATTTCACCAAAACTACCCTTCTTCCCATGCCCATGGAGCAGCCATGTGCGTAAAACGGGAGGTTTTTGAAAAGATCGGATTGATGTGGGAGGGCTATTTTCTTTATTATGAAGAGCTCGACTTCTGTGAAAGGGCAAAAAGAGCAGGTTATACGATCTGGCATTGTGGAGCTTCAGCAGTACGGCATAAAGAATCGATGAGCACCGGAAAGGAAAGTCCGCTAAAAACCTATTACCTGAACCGTAACCGCCTTCTTTTTATACGCCGGAATCTGCATGGATTTCAGAAGCTAAGTGCGGTCTTATTTTTCTGTGTTTTAGCCCTGCCAAAAAATACACTATCCTTGCTGCTTAAGGGAGAATTTAAAAGAGCGTTTAGCCTTTTTCAGGGGTTAGCCTGGAACCTGACGCATTTCCGATTACCCGCCAATCCACGTTTGTCATGATGCTTGTTAAACTCTTTTTCTCTTTGCTCTCCTTTTATGTGGCTGTAAATGTGCTCTATCTGTTTTGTTTTTCATTGATAAGCGCCTTTAGCCGACTGAAAAAACCAGGCACAAATCCCAAACAAAATCGCTTTTTGGTACTCTTTCCGGCCTACAAAGGCGATGGTGTCATTTTAAACAGCATAAAAGCAAACTTCAATCAGAACTATCCCCGCTCGCACTACGACCTTTTCGTCATAGCTGATCATCTCAAGGCAGAAACAGTAACCGAATTGCGCCAAAATCAGGCACAGGTTCTGGAAGTTCATTTCGAAAACAGTACCAAATCAAAATCGCTGAACGCCGCCTTAAATGCCGTGGATGCAAGTCGCTATGATTATGCCGTTATTCTGGATATCGACAATATCATGCACCCTGATTTTTTGCTTCTCATCAATGATGCCCTGGTGGAAAATAACCTGATCGTTCAGGGACACCGGGTAGCAAAAAACCTGAACACGGATATGGCTGTATTGGACGCGCTCAGTGAAGAGATCAACAACAGCATATTCCGTAAAGCGCACGTACAGATCGGCCTTTCCTCGGCCCTGATCGGGTCGGGTATTGCTATGCGCTTTGGAGAATTTAAGGAACTCATGGCTGAAATAAAGGCAGTTGGAGGTTTTGACAAGGAAATGGAGGTGCGCTTATTAAAAGCAGGCCATAAGATCGCCTATGCAGAAAATGCTTTGGTGTATGATGAAAAAGTTCAGGATGCCAAAGTTTTTGAAAATCAACGAAAACGCTGGCTGGCCGCCCAATTTCATTATTTGTTGCTTTACTTTTTCGACAGTGCAAAAGACCTGCTGAAAAAAGGAAATATCGATTACTTCAATAAAGTTATTCAGTTTATGCTCCTTCCGCGGGTATTGCTGCTGGGAGTATGCGTGATACTGGCCGTTATTGCCTTCTTCTTTCCCGACCTGTTTCTTAACCGCAACAATGCGCTGAGTTCGCCCTTTCTGGTGCTTTTTTGTCTATTTCTCGCTACACCACGTTATTTGAGGAATCAACGCAGCCTGCTGGCTTTACGTCAAATTCCGGTCACCATATGGGTGCTGGTTAAAACCTTGTTCCGTTTAAAAGGAGCCAATAAATCATTCATCCATACCCCTCATTCTGACAAACCATGAAAATTGGCATTGAAGCACAACGCATTCAGCGGAAAAAGAAACACGGTATGGACATCGTGGCTATTGAGATCATCAGGCAACTGCAGAAAATTGACCTGGAAAACGAATATTATATTTTTGTAAAAGCCGGGGAAGACAAAAGGGTGCTCAGCGAAACTCCAAACTTTAAGGTGATCGAACTGCCCGGTAAAACCTATGCCGACTGGGAACAAATTCAGCTCCCGAAAGCGGCCAAAAAATACAAGCTGGACCTTTTGCATTGCACCTCCAATACTGCTCCCATTATGGGAAAAACCCCATTAATCGTGACGGTTCATGACATCATCTATCTGGAAAAGCTGCATTTTAAACAAGGTACCTGGTACCAAAAGCTCGGCAATATTTACCGGCGCTGGAATGTTCCGCTGATCATCAAAAAGGCCCGGCGCATCCTGACCGTATCGCATTTTGAAGAAGAAAATATAAGGAAAAGATTTCCTACCCGTTCAGGCGACATTTATACGGTTTATAACGCCGCCTCGGCCCATTTCAGGGTTATCGGGGATAGTGCATTGCTGAATGAGGCCCGAAAACGCTACCAGTTGCCTGAAAACTTCCTGTTTTTTCTTGGAAACACCGATCCGAAAAAGAATGTTCCGAATGTGCTCAAGGCGTATGCGGAATATCGGAAAAATAACGTCAATCCGCTTGAACTGGTGCTTCCCGATCTGGACAAAGGCTATCTGAATGATCTTCTTGAAGAGATCAGGGACCCGGACCTGCATCAGCATATCCATCTTACCGGTTATGTGCCCAATAGTGAACTTCCCTACATTTACAATTTGTGTAAATTTTTCCTCTATCCTTCCAAAAGGGAAAGTTTTGGGATACCCATCCTGGAAGCCATGCAATGCGGTAAAGCGGTGATCACTGCCAGCACCTCTTCCATGCCTGAAATTGCCTCCAACGCAAGCCTGCTTGTCGATCCGGAAGATATCGCCGCTATAGAAAAGGGAATTGAACTGCTCGACAAAGATGACGCTTTAAGGGAAAAGCTTGAAAAAGCCGGCTTGGAGCGGTCTGCACATTTTAGCTGGGAACAAAGTGCCCGGCAGGTTCTTCTTCACTATCAGGAAATTCCGGCATGATGGAAATTGTCTTTTTAGCCTTGCTCCTGCTCGTTTTTTATGCCTATTTGGGGTATGGAATATTGCTGGCCCTGCTGCTGAAGATCCGCGGTGATTACCCGCAGANNCTCCTCCGGCCGGAAATAACTTTTATCCATCCATAAGCCTGATCGTTCCCTGTTTTAATGAAGAGGACTATATCCTGGAGAAGGTAGCCAATTCGAAGGCCCTCGACTACCCAAAAGACAAAGTTCAGTTCATTTTTATTTCGGATGGAAGTTCCGACCGGACCCCTGAACGATTGAATACTGTTGATGGTATTGTGCATTTATTCGAAGCCAAACGCTCAGGAAAAGCCGCGGCAATGAACAGGGCCATGGAATATGCCACGGGTGATGTTGTGGTTTTCTGCGACGCCAATACGACCCTGAATCCTGAAGCCCTTTTTCTTTTGAGCAGGCACTATGCCGATGAGCATGTGGGAGGGGTTACCGGAGAAAAAAGGATCATAAGTCAAAAAGATGCCGGCGCGAGTGAGGCTGGGGAAGGATTGTACTGGAAATATGAAAGTTTTCTGAAAAAAGCGGATTCCAGGCTCTATACGGTGGTAGGTGCTGCGGGTGAATTGATGCNNCTTTGATGAGTTACCGGAAGAGTCTGTACGAGGCGCTGGAACCGGATACCTTGTTGGATGATTTTATGCAGTCGATGCGCATCGTTCTCAAAGGATATCGTGTTGTTTATGAACCCGGAGCCCTCGCAACAGAAACAGCATCGGCCAATGTAAAAGAAGAATTGAAACGTAAGATCCGTATTTGTGCCGGAGGCTGGCAGAGTATGCTGCGTTTAAAACCCGCATTTAACGTCTTTAGAAGGCCTCTGGTGGCCTTTGCATTTATTTCTCACCGTGTTCTTAGGTGGAGTCTGGCGGCTTTTGCTTTGCCCCTCCTTTTTGTTCTCAATCTGTTTCTGCTGGATCAGCCTTTGTTTATTCTTCTCTTTGTTGCTCAAGCCGCCTTTTACCTGGCAGCAATGGCCGGATGGTATTATGAAAACAAGGGTATACGATGGAAATTGCTCTATATCCCCTATTATTTTTTTATCATGAACCTGGCTGTTTTTTTAGGCCTGAAACGTTATCTGGCCGGAGAGCAATCAGCGCTCTGGGAACGAGCAAAACGGGCTTAGGCGTATTTGGGAATTTCTTTGTTCAGGGCTTCAATGGCTATCTCCAGATGCATGAGGATATGATCGAGCCAGCTGTCCATTTTATCGAGGTCCTGTCCTGTTTTTCCTGCCTGTTCGGCCAGCTTGATCTCTGTATGGATATGCATCATGCCAAAAAGCTCTACTGTTGGCTTGATCTTATGCAGGATATCCGCCACCTCACGCCAGTTCCCTTGTTGCCTCAAAGTCTTTAACTGTACGATGCTTGGAGGAGTCGTTTCGGTGAAGAGCTGAATAAAGTCATGCAAAAATTTGGGGTCTCCCCCACACATGGCTGATAAGGTGCTTAAATCAAAAGGCTGCATTTTTACTTCCAATGTACATTTAATTTGCTCAGTTGCGGATTTCGTTTCCCATTTTGAAATGAATTTTTAAATTTGGAAATAATCCAAACTACATGACCAAAAAGAATACCATTAAGATATTCATCGTTGAGGATGATGAATGGTATAGCGAATTTCTGATTTATCACCTCACACTCAATCCTGATTACGAAGTTAAGAAATTCCGCACAGCTAAAGACTTTCTGGGAGCATTGGCCGAAAATCCGAATATCGTTACGCTCGACTATACCTTACCGGATATGACTGGTTCTGACGTGCTTAAACGGATTAAGGATTATAATAATGACATTCAGGTTTTGATCATCTCCGGACAGGAAGATGTAAGCACTGCCGTGGAATTGCTCAAACAGGGTGCTTACGACTACATTGTAAAAAATGAGGATGCCCGCAACCGGATACTGAGCGTAGTAAACAACATCCGTCAAAATCTCGAACTTAAAGAGGAAATTTCTCAACTCAAGGAGGAAATTGGTAAAAAGTACGACTACAATAAGTCCATAATTGGGAATAGTGCTGCCATTAATCGTTGTTTTGGTTTAATCGACAAAGCCTGCCGGAGCAAGATCACTGTTTCCATAACCGGAGAAACCGGAACGGGAAAAGAACTGGTGGCCAAAGCGATCCATTATAATTCGGACAGAAAGAACAAACCCTTTGTAGCCGTGAATATCACCGCCATACCGAAGGAGCTCATT
The DNA here is from genome assembly GCA_003531115.1 of Bacteroidota bacterium. GTDB lineage: Bacteria > Bacteroidota > Bacteroidia > UBA8524 > UBA8524 > UBA8524. The sequence goes on from DQHT01000093.1 coordinate 33,798, forward strand.
GAAGCCGAGCTTTTTGGTCATGAAAAAGGGGCATTTACCGGTGCCCACAACAGGCGTATAGGGAAATTTGAAGAAGCCAATAAAGGCACCATCTTTCTGGACGAGATCGGCGAAATGGATATTTCCCTGCAGGCGAAACTCCTCCGGGTATTGCAGGAACGGGAATTTTCACGGATCGGGTCAAACCAGGTCATCCCCATAGAAGTTCGTGTGATCGTAGCCACCCACAAAAACCTGCAGGAAGAGGTGAAAAAAGGAAATTTCCGCGAGGACCTTTATTACCGCTTATTGGGGTTGCCTATTGAATTGCCCCCATTGCGAGATCGCGAAGGCGATATCATCATTATTTCCAAACACTTCATTGAAGAGTATGCAAAGGAAAACAAGGTGAATAAGCTAAGTCTCTCCCCCCAGGCACAAAAAAAGCTGCTGAATTACCCATTTCCGGGCAATATCCGCGAACTGAAAGCCGTAATGGAGCTGGCCTGTGTAATGGCTGAAAACGATACCATACAGGACGATAATATCATTTTTAACAATGCCCGAAACATGACCGACTTATTGAGCAAGGAAATGACCTTGCGGGAATACGATAATACCATCGTTCAGAATTACCTCGACAAGTACGACAGCAATGTTCTCCTTGTCGCCAAAAAGCTGGATATTGGTAAGTCGACGATTTATAGAATGATCCAAAATAACGAGGTAAGCATCAAATGAAATACACCTACTTTGACCGGGAAGAATTTATTCGCCAGGCAGCCGACAATGAAGACGTTGCGCGCCAGGTAGCTCAGCTTTACCACCGCGATATCGCGCAGGATCTTTCAGCTATGGAAGCTGCCTTTGCAGAGCAAAATATGGAAGCTGTACGTCGCCTCGCCCATAAATCAAAATCGGGTTTTATCATCATGGGAGCCAGTGAATTATACCAATTGGCACTGAGCATCGAATCCCGTTGTAAAAACGGAGAAACAGACCTGAAAGAGGATCTTATTAAGTTTCGCCAGATGTGTGAGGGCTTGGATGGGGAGGTTGTTGAAGCCTTTAAGATTTAGGAAGGTCTTCGGATTTAGGATACGCAAAGAATTCTTCTAAGTCTGGGTTATGGGTTTCGGGTTATGGGTTATGGACAATATGAGTCACATTGACCGCGTCCGCCGTAGCTTTTTCAGCGAAGGTGAAGCCTGTCGAAATGTGACGGCCGAGGTTCCATCAGTTCTCGACCGGCCATAAGGTTAATCAGAATCCTGTAAATCCGTTTGGCCGCTCGAACTGACTGCCTGAAGGACTAGGTCCCAGAACCCGAAACCCAGAACCCAGAACCCA
>DQHT01000061.1 GCA_003531115.1 Bacteroidota bacterium
TGTGCGAAATAGAGGAAATAAGTGATTAAGATGCTGGAAACGATCAGGTAGAGGATAACAACCTTTTTCCGGCTTTTCCACCATTGCGAAAGCAGTCCGCTGAGCAGATCGCCGGCCGACAAGCCCAGGTAGCAATACATGAGGGCTTTACCGTTTATCACTTCTCCTGCTATGCCCAGTTCCACGGCAAAAATATCCTGGGATAGGGATACCAATAACCCGATCATGTACCAGATCGGTATCCCTACAAAAATGCAGGCCAGGTATTTTAATAAATTCTTACGCGTTCGGAAAAGGAGAAAGATATCCCCTCTTTTCACTCCGTGGCTCTTTTTAACCTGCGTAAACATGCCCGATTCAAAAACGCCAATACGTAAAATAAGCAAGACAAGTCCAAGTGCCCCACCCATGATATAAGCCACCCTCCAATTCGGAAAAGGATAATGAAAAAGTGATTCGAGGAATAAACCAATTACCTCGCCTTTCGCACCGATAAGTCCCGCAAATACAGCACCCAATGCTCCAAATGTCACCACGATCATGGTGCCTATGCCCCGTTTTTCTTTGCTCATTGTCTCTGAGATCAGGGTAATGCCTGCTCCAAGTTCTCCTGCCAGTCCGATCCCGGCAATGATCCTTACCACAGCATAAACAGGAACAGTGGTCACAAATGCGTTGATCATATTCGCCGCGGAATAAAGCAGAATAGATCCGAACAAAACCTCTACCCTTCCACGTTTGTCGCCCAATATGCCCCATAATATGCCCCCTATAAGCATACCGGTCATTTGCATATTGAACAGGTAAATGCCGGTATTGGTTAAAAATTCGGGATCGGCCAGAGGGAACAGATAGGTCAGGCTTTCGCGCTTAACCACATTAAAAAGTACGAGATCATAAATATCGACAAAGTAACCCAGCGCGGCTACCACGATGAGCATGATTGTTTTACGGTTCATTCGGATTAAACGCTAAGAAAGCATTTTTGAATCAAAGCCGCAATTTGTTCGGTGTATTTCAGGTCAATTTGGTCAAAATGGTTCAGAAATTCACTGTCGGCATCCAGTACAGCCACCACCTGGTTGTTTAAAAGGATCGGGACTACCATTTCTGATCGGGATGCTGAACTGCAGGCAATATGGCCGGGAAAAACATCCACATCCGGAACCAAAATCCCCCTTTTTTCCTTCCAGGCTGTGCCACATACACCTTTGCCATAAGCAATCCGCGTACAGGCAACAGGGCCCTGGAACGGACCGAGCACCAGTTCGTTGTTCTCTACCAGGTAAAAACCTACCCAAAACCAGGAAAAAGTTTCTTTAAGTGCCGCGGAAACATTGGCCAGATTCGCCACCAGAGAAGACTCTCCCTGGATCAGTCCCTTGAGCATGGGCAAGAGAGCCTCATATTTCTCCTCTTTGGTATAAGAAGAAGGAATATGGATGCTTTCAGCCATTAATTGTGCGCTTACTTAGTCGCAGTGGTATCGACAGTTGCAGCAGTATCAACCGGAGCAGTTCCGTTCATTTTTGCCGCTGCATCTTCCGGAAGAGCCGTTGCTGCTTCTTTTTCAGCACGGATACCTTTGTAATCTTCGTTGGTTTTAGCAGATTCTTTGGCTGCATCCTGTCCGTAATGGCAGGCTCCAATTGAAAAAGTCATTGCAAGACTAAGTACTGCGATCAATCTGAATTTCATGGGTTTCTCTTGTTCGGGGCAAAGATAAAGATGTAGAGGAGATTTGAAAATGTTACTTTCGCCAAAATGAAAATCCTCCTCCTCTCCGATACCCATTCTCATATTGATGATGCCATGAAAAAGCATGCGTCCTGGGCACAGGAGATCTGGCATGCCGGAGACTGGGGCTCCATGCATGTGTTTGACGAGCTGAGCAAGATCGCCCCGGTAAAAGGTGTGTATGGAAATATTGACGGTCAGGAAATTCGGGCTGTTAATCCATTGCACCGGCGTTTTACCTGCGAAGGCTTAGATGTATGGATCACCCATATCGGGGGTTATCCGGGCAGGTATGAACCGAAAATACGCGACCGGATCAAGGCAAGTCCTCCGGGATTATTCATCTGTGGCCATTCGCATATTTTAAAGATCATGCGCGATCCGAAACTCGGGTTGATGCATTTTAATCCCGGTGCGGCTGGGGTTTATGGGTTTCATCAGGTTAGGACCATGATCCGCTTTGAGGTGAATACCGGAAGGATATTGAACCCGGCGGTGATTGAATTGGGGCCAAGGATAGTTATGAGTGATGAGTTATGAGTGATAAGTTGGGTACACTCAATAACTCATAACTCATAACTTATAACTTATAACTTATAACTTGCATCTTATGCCTAACTACCCTTTTCAAATAACGAACACTACCGAATTCAAAGCGGCTTATGAAAAAAGCGAAAAAGACCCTGAAGGATTTTGGGGAGAAATAGCAAGCCATTTTGAATGGATGAAACCCTGGGACAAAACCCTGGAATGGAATTTTGAAGAACCTTCCATAAAATGGTATATAGGAGGCAAATTAAATATTACCGTGAACTGCCTCGACCGACACCTGAAAGAACGTGGCGACATTCCGGCCCTGATCTTTGAAGCTAATGATCCCTCAGAAGAAAGCCGTACCCTCACGTACCGGCAATTGTTTGATGAAGTGAACCGTTTTGCTCTTGTTCTTAAAAACCGGGGAATAAAAAAAGGGGATCGTGTGTGCATTTATATGGGCATGGTACCTGAATTGGCCATCGCTGTTCTGGCCTGTGCACGGATCGGCGCCATCCATTCGGTTATTTTTGGAGGATTTAGTGCAAAAAGCATTGCCGACCGGGTAACAGATGCTCAGGCCTGTGCGGTCATTACCTGCGACGGGGCTTTTCGGGGAGCCAAAGAAATTCCTTTAAAATCGGTTATTGATGATGCCCTGGAAACTTGCACTTGTGTGAATAGTGTCCTGGTATTTAACCGCACCAACGCTCCGGTGAGTATGCTCAAAGGCCGGGATTTCTGGTGGGATGAGGAGATGGAAAAAATTGAGGAAGGCGCCTTCTGTGAACCTGAAATAATGGATGCCGAAGATCCGCTGTTTATACTTTATACCTCGGGTTCAACAGGTAAACCAAAAGGCGTGGTGCATACCTGCGGTGGGTATATGGTGTATACGGCCTATAGTTTTGTGAATGTATTTCAATACCAACCCGGACAAATTCATTTTTGTACGGCAGATATCGGCTGGATTACCGGACATAGTTATATTCTCTACGGTCCGCTTTGTGCCGGCGCCAGCAGCCTCATGTTCGAAGGTATTCCCACCTGGCCTGATGCTTCACGGTTCTGGCAGATCTGCGAAAAACATCAGGTTAATATTCTCTATACGGCCCCTACTGCTATCCGGAGTCTGATGGGAAGCGGAGATGAATTTGTAGATAAATTTGATATGGCCAGTTTAAGTGTATTGGGCTCGGTGGGTGAACCCATTAACGAAGANNGGTGGCAAACCGAAACCGGTGGCATACTTATCTCCAATATGGCCGGTATCACTCCCGGGAAGGCCTCATTCGCGACTTTACCCCTGCCCGGCATTTTTCCTGAATTGATGGATGAAAAAGGACAGGTGATCAAAGAAAATGGGGTAAGCGGAAACCTGTGTATCCGTTTTCCCTGGCCCTCCCTTTTACGCAGCACCTGGGGGGACCATGAACGTTGCCGGCAAACTTATTTTACTGCCTATCCCGGAAAATATTTTACAGGAGATGGAGCCCTGCGCGATGAACAGGGCAATTACCGCATCACCGGAAGGGTAGATGATGTTCTCAATGTGAGCGGACATCGGATCGGTACAGCCGAAGTAGAAAATGCCATTAACATGCATGCCGGTGTGGTGGAAAGCGCCGTTGTAGGTTATCCACATGACATCAAAGGACAGGGTATCTATGCCTATGTCATTTACCAGGGCAAACATCATGAAAGTGAAGCACAACTTAAAGCCGACATCAATGCAACAGTTGCACGAATTATCGGTCCTATTGCCCGGCCGGATAAGATACAGCTTGTGCAGGGTCTGCCTAAGACCCGCTCCGGTAAAATTATGCGCCGGATACTCAGGAAGATAGCGGAAAGAGACACGTCTAATTTAGGCGACACCTCCACCCTGCTCGACCCCTCGGTTGTTGATAGTATCCGCGACGGCGCTTTGTAATTTTCTCTAGTTTTGAGCGTTTGCTAATCTAAGGGAGCGCAACAGATGAGAAAGGTAGTATTAAGCGGTTTAGTCCTGTGCATTGGAATACAGGTTGCGGCACAAAATCGCGACGGACTTGGTGGTGATAATACGGGAATACTGATCGGACAAACACGCATTGAACTGACAGATGCCCGTCGTATCCCTACAGAGCCTAAAATTGAGGTTCCTGAGGTTTCTACACCTGAATTAAGTTACTCCATCACCCTTAGCCCATCTGAGGTTCCTGCCACAATACAGTTGCCAGATGCCCAGAGAATGCAGAAGGAAAAGGCGCCCAAATATGCACATAACTATGTGAAACTGGGATATGGAAATAATTTTTCTCCTTTGGCTGATATCTACATCACCATGCCAGGAAAAAGCGGAATGCTCGCCTTTACCTACCATTATCTAGGCGCAAATGGCCCCGGCTTAATGGATTTTAACCAACATCGTGGCGCTATAATCGGGAAAAAACAATTTAAAAAGAGCAATCTGGAAGCCGGCTTTCGGTATAATCGCAGAGGGCTCTATTATTATGGTTATGACCCAGAATTGATCCTTCCTACTAAAGACAGCGCCCGCCAAACCTATCAGGAGATAGGCGGAAACCTGGCCTGGGAAACCAAACAAAGTGGAAGAAAAAAACCTTACTACCGTGCTGATGCCGATTTTTATACCTTCTCCGACCGTTGGAAACAAACCGAAAACAGGCTCAGTATTGGTGCTTTAAGCCGGTTTGAGGTCCGAAAAAATGAGCTGAATATTGCCCTGGCTTATCAAATGCAGAATTTTAGCAATGACTCGCTGAGTTTCACCCGTAATTTTATCGATATCCAACCCTACTATACCATTCGGAAAAAGAACTGGTCGGTAAATCTGGGCTTTGTTTCAACCCTTATCCTCGAAGAAGGACTGGATACCCGATTTAAGTTTTTTCCGCGGGTTGACGGGGTATATGAGATCGAAAAAGATCAGCTTGCTGTATTTGGTGGCTTTTATGGAAAGGTGCAGAAGAATACTTTCCGCGACTTCGCTCTTCAAAACCCTTTCCTGAGCTATACTCCTTCTTTGGATGTGAGTATCCATCAGTTTGTTATGGATGCAGGGATAAAAGGAAAAATAACCGGCAATACCGGGTTTGTCACCAAGGCGCATTATGCCCGCATAAACTCCATGCCCTTGTTTATCAATGACACGAATGAATGGAGGTCCTTCCTTATCATCCATGACGACGTGGAGCTCATTCGACTCAGCGCCGAACTCAGCCATCAATACAGTGAAAAATTCAGGATGGCCTTTAGCTTTAATTACAGCTATTACGCCCCGACCATACAGGAGGCAGCCTGGCAGCTACCCAATTTCGATAGCAAACTGAACATGACCTACAATATGGCAGATAAGATCCTTTTGAGCTTCGATGCCTTTATTATTGGAAAAAGAAAAGCTTACCGTGCCTTCGATGATGTGAATGAATTCCATACCATCAAAGCCCTGGGTGATTTTAATTTAGGAGTTGATTACCGCTGGAAAAAGCAGATCTCTGCCTTCCTGCGTTTGAATAATCTCCTGGGTCAGAATTTCCAGGTGTGGTACGCGCATCCGATGTATAGTTTTAATATGCATGCCGGAGTGGCAATTGGGTTCTAGGTTATGGGTTATGGCATTGGAATTTGGAACTTTAGAATTTGGAACTTGTTATACCGTTGACTGAACCTTAAATTTACGCCCTAAAGTAAATACCCTTGAAATTGATCAGCGAGCATATACGTCTGTTATTGCACCAAAATGATTGTGTGGTCGTTCCCGGACTGGGCGGCTTCATTCACAATCATTTGCCTGCAGTATATGATGAAAAGGAAAAAAGGTATTATCCAAGCAGGGATCTGCCATTTTTTAATAAACAATTGCAAAGCAACGATGGCTTACTGGCCGGTGCCTTAACAAAAAGTCAGGGCATCGATTACCGGGAAGCCCAAAAATTAATTCAGGGATTCGTAAGCCAGGTAAAAGAAAGTCTGGAAGATAAACGTTCATACAGTATGCCCGGACTCGGTGAATTTCAACCCAATCATGAAGGCCAGATTACGTTTACACCAGATAAACACACCAATACGGCCATCGAAACCTATGGGCTCGACAGCCTTACCGTTAGCCCCCTTGTTAAACCAACCCGTATTCAACGCAAAGCCCTGGCTCCTATCCGGAAAAAGAGCAAAACCTGGTTTACCCTTGTAAGCTGCATGGCCATTATCGCATTTGGCGGATGGTGGGTAAATGAATCGGTACAAACGCCGTTTGGACCGCAGTGGGGGGTATTGAATCCGTTTAAGTGGCAGTCGACGGTTAACAGTCAACAGTCGATAGTCAACAGTCAACAGACCACAGTCGACAGTCAACAGACCACAGTCGACGGTCAACAGCTAAATGACGACGGTCAACAGACGACAGACGACAGTGATGTTGTTCCGGATGAAGAAATTGTAACCCTACCGTCGACCGTCGACCGTCGACCGTTGACCAATTATGCCTTAGCCATCGCCACATCCANNAGATTCCACTTACTATATCGTTGTTGGTGCTTTTAAAAATGCAAACCGTGCCTCACGATACGAAAGAGAATTATTAATCAGTGGCTTTTCAGCGACCACATATAGTGGAGAAGAAACTCCATGGATCCGTGTTTGTGCGGAAAAACATACTAAACGCTTTGAAGCGGAAGAAAGATTGAGCTTTATACGCGGTGCGGCCAATCCGAATGCCTGGATACTGGCTGTACCACAAGAAATTCCATAAACGAAATATGCTACTACAAGTTGTAAACGACACTGCTGCCATACTACCCGGTGAACAAAAAATAAATCTGCTCGAACTTACCTTCAAAGGTGGGCTCATCATGATCCCGATAGGTATTTTGCTGCTCATTGGCATTTACCTGACCATTGAACGCTATGCCACAGTAAAAAAAGCGGCCAAAGAGGATCCGTTTTTTATGAAGAACGTAAAGGACATGGTGGCCAGCGGCAATATTGCCGGTGCGAAATCGTTATGTGCGAATAACGGCACCCCGATTGGGCGTATGTTGGAAAAAGGCATTTCACGTATTGGCAAACCCATGAAAAACATTGAAGTAGCCATCGAAAATGTAGGAAAACTGGAGATCTATCGCCTCGAAAAGGGCATGGCGACCCTGGCTACCATTTCCGGAGCCGCGCCTATGCTTGGGTTTCTGGGAACGGTGACAGGAATGGTTCGTGCCTTTTTTAATATGGCCAATGCCGGGAATAATATTGATATCATGCAATTGTCAGGGGGTATTTATGAGGCAATGGTTACGACTGTAGCCGGACTCATCGTTGGTATCTTCGCCTATATCGTGCACAATACGCTAACTGCCATGATCGAAAAAGTGGTGCACCGTATGGAGGCCGCTGCCGTTGAATTTATTGATCTGTTACAAGAACCAGCCTGATGAATTTAAGCCAAAGAAGTAAGGTAAAAACAGAGTTCAGCATGTCGAGCATGACTGACCTGATCTTCCTGTTGCTTATCTTTTTCATCATCACCTCCACCATGGTGAACCCAAACGCCATCAAGTTGCTTCTTCCGAAAGGAGAAATACAAACTCCGGCGCCAAAACCCATCGAAATATCGATCGATGCCGCCACCAAGGTTTATGTGAATAATAACGAAGTTTCGTATGATGGTTTACCTTTAGCCATGCAAGAGGCATTAAAGGGAAAAGATCCTGCGCAAATGACGCTGGCTTTGAGTGCCGATAAATCCGTTCCCCTCGAATATGTGGTGAAGGTGATGACGGTGGCTCAACAAATGAACCTGCGTATGGTGATCCGAACAGGGAGGAAATAATGAAAACAAGCATTGACGAACGCTACGAAAAGGAAGAAAAAAAGAACCGCAGGATAGGCCTTGCCGGAGCTTTTGGTTCTGTAGGCCTGATATTGGCCATCCTGATCTCTTTCGGACTTTATTACCAGGTGCCCCCACCTCCTGAAATCGGGGTGGCCATGATCCTTGGAACCCCTGATGGCGGAATGATGCTGGAATTCGCCGAATTACCAACCAGTGAAGCAAGTTCTCCCAGCAATCCGACTCCCGAAGAAAGTTTAACCCAGGATAATGAAGACGCTCCTTCCATTCAAACTGACCCTGCGAAACCCAATCCTGTAAGCAGTGATGCACCAACTAAAGCAGAACCTACCAAGCTTCCCGGATTTAAAAAGGGAGATCAAAGCGGAGGTGTTGGAGATGAAGGCGGTCCGGGAAATGAAGGAGACCCTGATGGTGGGGATGAAGGTGCGATGGGTATTGGAACCGGAACAGATGGTATTGGATTAGGGGGCAGAAAAGCAAAGTACAAACCGATGGGCACTGCTACCTGTACTTTAAAGGGTGAGATAAAAGTAAAAATAACCGTCGACCAGCGAGGTAAGGTAATTTATGCGAAACATATGTTGGCCGGATCAACCACCAGCAACTCAACTTGTGTGAGGGAAGCCGAAGCACTGGCGAAACAATGGGAATTTGAGCCTGCCGCTGAAGGTACGGGAAATGTAAACGCTATTATCACCATCCTACTCCAATAAACTTGCGCTCCTATTCCGAAACACTGGAATTCCTTTTTAGCAGGCTGCCCATGTTTACCCGCATTGGAGCAAGCGCCTATAAAGCCGACCTGAACAATACCATTGCATTATGTGCCGTGCTGGACAATCCGGAGCGGCAATTTAAAAGCATCCATATAGCAGGCACCAACGGAAAAGGGAGCAGTTCGCATATGCTGGCTTCAGTACTACAGGCCCAGGGATATAAAACAGGTTTGTATACTTCCCCTCACCTGCGCGATTTCAGGGAACGAATACGGATCAACGGCGAAATGATCCCTGAAAAGGAAGTGATCCGTTTCACGCATAGTATGGAAGTGGCGATCCACCGTATCGAACCTTCCTTTTTCGAACTCACCATGGCCATGGCCTTTTCTTATTTTGCGGAAGAAAAAGTGGATATCGCCGTGATCGAAGCCGGAATGGGCGGACGTTTGGACTCAACCAATATCCTCCTCCCCGAGCTCTGCCTGATCACGAATATCGGGTACGACCATATGGAATTTTTAGGGAATGACCTGCCATCCATAGCATCAGAAAAAGCGGGGATCATCAAAAAAAACACCCCTGTTGTTATCGGAAAAACGCAGCATGAAATCAAAGTTGTTTTTGAAGAGAAGGCTAAAGAAAATAAGGCTCCCTTGTTTTTCGCTGATACCCTTTGGAAGATAAACCTGCTTAAAAAAGAACAAAACCTTCAATCCTTTATGGTGCAAAGAAAGGGTGGAGAACAATTAAAGATTGAACTGGACCTTTTGGGGAAATACCAGATTGCAAATTTACCCGGGGTGCTTGAAAGCATCCATCAGTTAAAAGANNGCAAACTACGACCGGTTTAATGGGACGCTGGCAACAATTATCAGAAACGCCCCATGTGGTCTGCGATACCGGCCACAATGAAGACGGGATCCGTGAAGTGGTAAGTATGCTTGCAGAAGAACAGTATGACCGGCTCCATATGGTGATTGGCATGGTTGGCGACAAAGAAGTTGGAAAAATACTTGCCCTGCTTCCGAAAGAGGCCATCTATTATTTTACCCAGGCTTCGATCCCAAGGGCTATGCCTGTACAGGAATTACAGGCAAAGGGGCTGTTGGAGGGTTTGGAGGGACAGGCATATACGACCGTGGCTGATGCATTTGAAGCAGCCCGGCAAGCTGCAGGCAACAAGGATTTCATCTTTGTAGGAGGAAGCACCTTTGTGGTGGCCGAAGTGCTTTAATTCCACTTTAAGGTACCGATCAATTGGATCACGTCATCGGTGATATAATTCAGCACAGGTGCAATGGAATCCGGATTGGTATTGGTATTAAAATAAAGCGCCCCGCGCAAATAATGATTGCTGCTGTCTGTGACGTAAAACTGAAGCGAAGTAGCTGTATTCCCGGTTAAATGGTAAAGTACACCATGAACATGCTCATCGGGTTTGTCGATCTTGTTTTCGATGATCTCCTGCGCTTTGATAGTATGATTCATGACAAAGCGACGGGTATCATTTTGCAGGTCGAGCAGGTTAAACTCCTCACCTATTGGTTTGTAGGTAAGGTGCAGGGTGGCATTGTAGGGAAGAAAATTCATGTTCAGCCAGCAGGGTTCTGAATTTGCGGATGAATCCCGCCTAACTTCCGAATAAAGGGGTTTTTCAAATTCAAACGGACATTCGGATCGAAAAGTTTCAAAATGTTTCACCGGAAAATCGATGCGGAAATAGGCGTGTGGTTTCGGGGTATAATTTCGGGAACAGGAAGCCAGAAAGGCTCCAATACAAAGAAACAAGGCCAATTTTTTCATACGTTACTTCTCTTCCGTTTCTTTTTTTCCGGGTAAGATCATTTTTACCCGTTTAATTCTTCGCCGGTCTGCCGACTCCACAACGAATTCAAAATCATTATAGCGTATACGGTTGCCAATATTGGGGATCTTTCCCTGCATTTCGATAAGCATACCGCCAAGGGTATCCGAATCGCCCCGCACATTTTCGAAAACCGACGTATCGATATCGGTTACCCGGCAAACATCATTCAACAAGGTTTTCCCTTCAAAAACATAGGTATGGTCGTCGAGATGGGAGTACGAAAAATCATCCTCATCGAACTCATCCTTGATCTCTCCGAAAATTTCTTCCAGCACATCTTCCATGGTCACCAGGCCGGAGCTGCCACCGTATTCATCGACAACGATAGCCATATGCACCCTTTTTTCCTGGAAATCGCCCATGAGGTCATCGAGTTTTTTGCTTTCAGGGACAAAATACGGCGGTCGGATGGCGTCTTGCCAATGGTAATCCGTTTCGCGGATATGGGGTACCAGGTCTTTGATATAGAGTATTCCCCGAATGGTATCAAAATTCTCCTCATAAACAGGCAGCCGTGAATAGCCCCATTCCCTGATCTTCACAATCACTTCTGAATAAGGCATGGATATTTCGAGGCCGGAAACATCCATACGGGAGCGCATGATCTGCTTTACCGGAATATTCCCGTAGTTAACAATCCCCTTAAGGATATCCTTTTCTCCTTCCGACTGCTTGCCATCGTTGGTCATATCGATCGCCTGATTGATATCATCCAGCGACACCTGATGTCCCCGTTTCGCCATCCTTCTGTCGATGAGCCCGGTACTCTTGTCGAGCAAAAAAACCATGGGGGCCATTACCTTAGCGAGCAGCAAAAGGGGCAATGCCATTAAACGGGTGATCTTTTCCTTGTTTGCTGTGGCATATACTTTTGGGAATACTTCACCAAAGAATACCAGAATTGCGGTTACTGCAATGGCCTGAAGGATAAATCCCAATACCGGAGCAGTGGAAAAATCCAAAATGCTTTTTTGAAAAAGAAAGGTGGAAATAAAAACAATGGCCACATTAACAAAATTGTTCGCAATGAGGATGGTGGCAAGCAACTTCCTGTGGCTATAAAGCAATTTGATAATGGTTTCGGACACCTTATCCTCTTTTTCACGAATGTCCTTGATCGCCTGAGGCCCTAAAGAAAAAAAGGCCGTTTCAGACGCCGAGAACATGGCTGAAAAGACCAACAAAACACTTATGCCTCCTAATAATACAAAAAATCCTACCCAATCGCCGTATTCCAGATTCGATCGAAGAATGTGCAGGAGTATCAAAGGAGGCTGACTCTGTTCACCAGGGGGAATGTCCAAAAGGGTATTTTTTAGTTTGTTACAAATCTATTAAAAGGAACGGTCTTCTCCATCTACTTTTAAATTCCGCCTTCTTTATGGCGGATGTATTTCACCATGAGCTGAGGCAGGGCATAGGATTCCAGATCCCCCCTGTTGATCTCAAATATACCCTTTTTTCTTGGTGCGGCCTCACTTTCAAATTGCCAGAAACGGGCCTGAATTTTTCTATGGCTGAGCAAATGCACGGTTTTCCAGTTCCCTTTATGGATGAGTTGCGCAGCAGTCAATTGAAAGGATATGGCCACCTGGTCCATCACATCGTTTGCATTCAGGTCGTCTTCCGTTTCCAGCATCGGAAAGTGCCACAGCTTTTTCCATAAACCGCTGTCGTCGCGCTGACTCAGCCAGAGCTTATCTCCTTTTTCCATCACGATAAAATGATAAAAGACTTCCTTTACTTTGGTTTTGGTGCTTTTAACCGGAAAATGATCGATTTGTCCGAGCTTATAGGCGGCGCAGTCAGAGCGGAAGGGGCAGGTTTCGCAGTCGGGCGGGCGGGGCGTACATTGCAGGGCGCCGAATTCCATCAGTGCCTGATTGAAGAGTCCGGCTTGTTCCTGAGGAAGATAATTAAGAAGAATTTCAGAAAAACAGCGCTGTGCAGTCGGAGTTCCTACAGGCATATCGATGGCAAGGTAGCGGGAAATAAAGCGGTAAACATTTCCATCAACAACCGGAACAGCCTCATTGAATGCAATCGAAGCGATAGCTGCGGCCGTATAAGGCCCAATACCTTTCAGTCGGAGCAATCCCGCATAAGTATCCGGAAACTTTCCCTGGTGCTGACCGGCAACGATCTTTGCTGTCTGGTGCAGGTTTCTGGCGCGGCTGTAGTAGCCGAGTCCCTGCCAATGCTTCATCACCGCGGATTCCGGGGCCTCTGCGAGTTTTTCGACCGTGGGAAAGCTACTGCGAAAACGTTCAAAATAGGGCAAACCCTGCTCGACCCGGGTTTGCTGAAGAATGATCTCAGAAAGCCAAATGAGGTACGGATCCCCGGTCTCCCTCCAGGGTAATGGCCGGGAATTTGCATGGTACCAATTCATAAGTCTCTGAGAGAATGCGTTTTCCACTATTGATTTCCTCCATAATTATAGAACAAATAAAGGGATTCGCTGTTTATTCTGAGAAGAAAGGCTAAATTTGTAGCCCCTTAAAAATAAAATTAGCATACAAATAACTCAATTTCAATATTTTATATAAAAATTATGACTAAAGCCGAGGTAATTAACGAAATCGTAAACAGAACCGGTATTGGTAAAGCAGAGGTTCAGCAAACTATGGAAACCTTTTTCAAGGTAATGAAAACTTCCATGATTGAGGGAAACAACGTGTATTTCCGAGGTTTCGGCAGTTTTGTTCTGAAAAAGAGAGCGAAAAAAATTGCCCGTAATATTTCAAAAAATACGGCGATGGAAATTCCTGCTCATTACATTCCGAAGTTTAAGCCAGCCAAAACTTTTGCTGATAAGGTGAAAAAATCAGAGGCGACCAAAAAGCTTCTTTAATCGATGTCATTTAAAACACAGGTAGCGCTGCTTTTAGGAGCGGCCTGCCTTTTTATCGTTTTTGTTCTAAGTTGGAACAATCTCAATAAACCCGGGGCACATATCGAAGACCCCAAAACCGCTCCGGCCGAATTTACGCTGGGTTGGGAAGAAACGCTGGAAAACGAGTTGACGCTCCTTTCCATTCCGGAAAGTATCCTGAAGATGGAGGATGGCAAACTGCTAATTCAGCACGCGGATACTACGTCGCTGCGCAAGTCGGTCGAATTTTCCATACAGAATAATTATTTCAGCATTGCCGCCTATTTGCAGCTTCAAATGGCTGCAAATACCGATCATATCGATGATTGGAGTCTTGCCGGGCAATATATTTACACCTATGCTGTGCAGATGCAGGACACTTCGCGCCGGGATTTTTTAATGGGTGAAGCCATGTACTGTTTCGACAAAATTCTCGAAAAAGAGCCCAATAACCGACAGGCTACCCTTTACAAAGGCCTTGCTCTTGCAGATAAACGCGAAACGATGATGTTGTCGATCCCCCTTCTACTCAAGGTGGTACGGGAGGATTCTTCAAATATTCTTGCCCAGTATACCCTGGGAATGCTGGCCATAGAATCAGGTCAATACGATAAAGCATTGAATAGATTTGAAAAATTAATATCTTTGCAGCCCTCGAACGCGGAGTATCATTTTCAGGCTGCCAGAACCCATGAGTTAATGGGGAATAAGGAACAGGCCCTGATGTACTACACGAAGAGTCTGGAATTAACCGAAACTCCTGAAATTCAGGAACAATTAAAAGAGATTATTAACCAATTAAAGTAACGATATATGCCAAGCGGAAAGAAAAGAAAACGTCATAAGATTGCGACGCACAAGAGAAAAAAGAGGCTCAGAAAAAACAGACATAAGAAAAAATAATTCTTAACCCTGTTTAAAACACCCTTAATAAGCTTCACCCGTGACGAATGAATTGATAATTCAGTCAGATTCGTCCGGGGTCTGGATAGCGCTCATCCGCGACCGGAAACTTGTCGAGCTGCATCAGGAAAAAAAATCAAACAATTTTTCTGTTGGAGATATTTATTTAGGCCAGGTACGCAAAATAATGCCGAGTCTGAATGCAGCCTTCGTAAATGTTGGATATGAGAAAGATGCTTTTTTGCATTATCATGATCTAGGCCCACAAATACGTTCCCTTAACAAGTTTACCAAATACCGTCTTCAGGGAGGAATCAAGACCGAAAGTCTGCAGGATTTCGAGCTCGAAGACGATATCGTTAAAACCGGAAAAATCGATAGTGTGCTCACCAAGAATCAGCAGATTCTGGTGCAAATCCAAAAGGAACCTATCTCCAGTAAAGGACCCCGGATAAGTTCAGAACTCTCATTAGCAGGAAGGTACATGGTACTTGTACCTTTTGCTAAACAGATTTCTATTTCTAAAAAAATTAAGTCTTTTGAAGAACGTAACCGTCTTCGTAACCTTTCGTTGAGTATCAAACCCGCCAATTTTGGGTTAATCATACGCACCGTTGCTGAAGGAAAACCCGTTGCGGAGCTTCATAAGGATTTAATGGGCCTCCAGGAAAAATGGAAAACGATTTTCCAGAATCTTCAGGACGCTAAACCTCCGGTTCGTATTCTCAATGAGATCGACCGATCCTCTACCCTCATCAGAGACCTGCTCAACGATAATTTTACAAACATCCAGGTGGATAACCAGGCCATGTTTGAAGATCTTCACAGCTTCGTAAAAAAGGTCTCCCCTGACTCTGAAAAAATTGTAAAGCTCTACACAGGCAAGGTGCCTATTTTTGATCATTTTGGTATCCATAAACAGATCAAAGGTGCCTTTGGAAAGAATGTATCCCTGCAAGGAGGTTCTTACCTGGTTATTGAGCATACTGAAGCACTTCATGTTATTGATGTCAATTCAGGAAGTAAAGCGACCACCGATGCCGATCAGGAAGCCAATGCGCTTTCCGTGAACATCGAAGCCGCCGAAGAAATTGCACGTCAGCTTCGTTTGCGTGATATGGGCGGAATTATTGTGATCGACTTTATTGATCAGCGTAATGCCGGCAATAAACGTAAGGTGTATGAAAAGCTGAAGGATTCGATGAAAAACGACCGGGCGAAACATACCATCCTTCCGATGTCGAAATTCGGACTGATCCAGATCACCCGCCAGCGTGTTCGTCCGGAGATGAACGTGGTTACTGCAGAACTTTGTCCGATGTGCAAAGGCACCGGTGAAGTAAGTTCAAGTATATTAATGGTCGACGAGATCGTCACCAAACTTGAATACCTGGTAAACACCTTAAACCTGAAAAAGGTATCCATCGTCGCTCACCCTTATATTTCTGCCTACATGCGTTCGGGTTTCCCGAAACTATATTGGAAATGGATGTGGAAATACAAAGCGCGGATCGATGTTAAAGAAGACAATTCGTACCACCTTGGGGAGTATTATTTCCTGAATGAGGTTGGTGAGGAGATTATTCTTTAGCCCTCCTTCGCTGGCGCTACGGCGGGCAAAGGCTGCAGGCTGTAAGCTTTATATTATTAGAAAGTCCTTTTATTTAGTCACTTCGAGCTTGTCGAGAAGGGGCTGAATAAAAGGACTTTCTTTTTTGTGGAGCGGGGGAGCGAAACCTGCGGTTAGAGCGAGGGAGCGGGTCCGGTCACTGAGTAGCCAAACGAATTTAACAAGGTAGAAAAAACTCCACGGCGTATCGAAGTGAGCGGAGAGGGGGCCTTCGGCTAGAGCGATGGAAACGAAGATACACGTCTGATCGGGGACAGTCGACACGACTCCGTCCGTTTACTTCGACAAGCTGCACCTTCGCCTCCTTCGTCAGCTTCGGTGCACGCGGTCAGCAAACGGACCATTTCGCTCCCCCGCTCCGGACGCAGTCCCGCTCCCCCGCTCCCGGCCTATTCGTAGCTCCTGGGCACGGGAAAATAATCTGGGAAAACACAATTCCTAACGAGCGAAGGCGGACTAATGCAACACCAAAACAGACCCCTGGTAATTCCACTCTACCCCCTCGATATCTTTGAGTTTGATGATGTAGATATAAACGCCGGGTTCTACAGATTCACCTCCGAAGGTGCCATCCCATCCAAGTGTAGGGTCGATCGATTGGTACATCACACTGCCCCAACGGTTAATGATGAGCATGGAATACTCCTGAATATAGCTGCTGGCTGTTGGCAGGAGGATATCGTTTTTGCCATTGCCATCCGGGGTAAAGGCAGTTGGCATATAAAGCTCGAATGGCGGGGCTACAAAAATCTCTTTATGCGCGGTTCCGGGACAGCCGGCTCCTGTAGACACAGTCATGGTAACATGATGATGTCCGGTATCATTGAATCCCAGGTAGGCTTTTTTTCCTGAAGCCCTTTTTATGCCGTTTACATACCAGTCGATTTTCGCATTTGGGTCTGTTTCCTGAGAAAGGAATTCGTAAATGGTTTCATCTACATCGGATTTGTAGCCGTATTTTTTAAAGCTAAATTCAGATTTGGGCTCTTCATTTACCCTGACCTTATTTACCACAAAATCGGTACATCCCTTATCGCTGCTTACCTCCATATACACAGCATATTCTCCGGGAGCGTCGTATTTATGGGAAGTCGATAGTGTATAGGCTTTTTTCTGGTCGCCAAAATCCCACATGGCTGTTTGTATCGTGCCTGTAGGAATTGTACTTTGATTATCAAAGGTTACAGCCTGGCTCTGGCAAACTTCATCGGAAGCAAAAGCAGCAACAGGTTGTGGGTGCACAAGAACATTGGTAATAGCCGAGGCTTCACAACCTGCCAGGTTAATTAAGCTTAACTTAACCGAGTAACTCCCATGTTCAACGAAAGAAAATTCGGGGTTTGTACCATCGAACAGTCTTCCATCTCCAAGTTCCCATTGCATTCCGACTATCGGACTCAATTGATTATCCGAGGTATTCAGGGCACTGAACAAATTGCCATCTTCACATTGGAAAGGCTCATCTATCACAAAACTTACTTCGGGACTCGGCAATACCATAAACGAAGTCTGATAAACATCCTCACAGCCTTTATCACTGGTAACTTTGAGCGTAATGAATTTCGGTCCGTAGCTCGTAAAATGATAATTAATAATATCTGTCTGGATCAGCGTTTTGCCCTCTATTTCCCATTCATAACTTAAAATGTCGCTGCCGTTGATACTGGACGTATTATCAAGATCAAGCCGGCTTTCATNNTTAAGTGTAACAAATGCAGCTTTAGGTGCCTCGTGGGTAACAACCTGCATCGACCTGCTACCAGAACACCCTTTGTCTGAAACAGCTGCGAGCGCAATGGTATATGTCTTTGCTGATGTATACTGTTTTGTAGGTTCAAAATCCGTACTGCTGCTTCCGTCACCAAAATCCCAATGGTAGCTTACTATGCTGCCTTCGCTCAATTTCGTTTCGTTTTTGAGTAGGAGCTGTTCTTTGCCGATACAATTTCCATCATTATCTATGGAAAATGCTACTTCGGGATCCGGGTAGATCTGAATATCCTTTGCGACACCTGCCTTACAACCCTTATTGTCTTCAATTTCCAGGGTTATCGTGTATTTACCTGCCTCAGGATAAGTGAACGTAGCAGAATTGCCCGGAGATGACATGGTCGTGCTGGTGAACAGATTACCTGTTATTTCCCCGTTGCNNAGGACTGGCTGCTTACAATGGTGCTGTTATCCTTAAGGCAATACGCAGAGGAATCGATGGTAAAGTCAGCCACAGGTGTTGCATAGACCATCAGGGTGCTGATCGAGGTGTCCTTACATCCGTTATTGGATGTGGTAATAAGGTGCACTGTTTTTTCACCCGGGGTTTGAAAGGAATGAACAGCTGCATTATTCAGGAATTTTTTTCCATCTGAAAAACCAATGCAATAGCCTTTTAATTCAGTATTAGAAGCATTAGGAAAACTTACTTCGAATTCATGTTGTTCAAAACATTGTTCTGGTTTTTCAATATGGACCAGAGCGGGAATTACATCATGTACCACCACATCGGTGCTCATTTCTGCTTTACAACCGTTTTCATTTATGGTTTCGAGTTCTACCAGAAATTTCCCAGCATGGCTATAGGTATGTGAAATTTGGCGTCCGTTGGATATGGAACCATCCCCAAATTTCCAACTTACCTCAGCTACCCTGTCCTGCTGTTTGAGGGAGAAATTGAAGGCATTATTGTTTACACAACTCACTTCTGAGCCAACGATCAATTCTACTACCGGGGCGTCAACCCTGACAAATACCGTATCATACGAAACACAACTGTTGCTCGTCACACGTACATGGTAAATCCCGGTTTCTTTTACGGCATAAACCGGAGTAGCCTTTCCATCCTGCCATAAATACGTTGCATAGGCCACACCGGGATTAAGGAGATAGTTAGCCCCTGCACAAACGATGGTATCGGAACCGAGACTGAAGGTTGGATTAGCATGAATGGTGAGGGTATGGTAAATAGTATCCGCCCCGTCTCCGCTAAATACGATCAGCATCACCGAATATTTTCCGGCACCGCTGTACACATGTTTCGGCTGACTGAGGTGAGAACTGTTTATAGAACTATTGGGGTCGCCAAAATTCCAAAGAACAGAATCTCCCAATTCCATCAGATAGGAAAATGAAGTCGAATCGCCAATGCAGGTATCTGATGTAACAATGCGTTTTTCAACGAAATAATTCGAAATAAAATTCGGTAAACCATCCCTGCTGAATTTTCCGGCAGAAAAACTCAATGCTGAAGTTTCAAATCCCACCATAGCAGGAATTGCAGAAGGGGTATTTATAACATGGATATGGGAAGAAAATGTGGCGATATAAATTTTCCCGTTCGAAGCCAGTTGCATCCCGTATCCATAAACACCATTCCCGCTTATTTTGGTACCGCTGCCCTGAAGCAGGCTTTCATTCACCGCCATGGACATATCATACTGATACACACCCATAAATCCGAGGCTTACATACAGCCTGGAGGCATCCGGAGCGAACTCTACGCCATAAGGCAATTCATTGGTCAATTGAAATTCTATTTTCCTGCTCCAGTTGAAAAATGTACCGTCTGCTTTATTAAAACGCAATAGCTCAACAAAGCGATCGCTACGGCAAGCCCAGGCCAGATAGGTTCCGTCGGGTGAAAACTTCATTTGTCCGGCCTGCACCCCGATCGAGTTGCTGGTAGAACTTCCAATATTTGTACTGATTGGGGTTGTTGACACCCCATTGGCATTCACGAGGATAGCATAAAACCTGGCGGCATCCGCATCGCGGGTTACCACCCATACCCCACTTGCGCCACCGGTATTTGTAGCTGCCAGTCGCTCCGAAATTCCGCTGATCAGCTGAACATTTTTGGTAGAGGTAACAGCACCCAATCCGTTTTCCATCGACATGTCAACAACCGAATATTTCAGGTTGAAGGTATTGTTAATGGTATCGTCGACCGTAAATAAGTAATAAATGTTTTTAGAACCAGGTTTGGGAACGATCAGGGCACCCTGGGTTGCACTTCTGTTCCCGCTGATCCCTGTTCCGTTTGTCATAACGGAATGCTCACGGGTCCAAATGGTCAATCCATCTGTGTAAAATAATAGATTTCCGTTAAGGTCTGATATGGAGGCGCATGCCTCGTATGCGTCCTGAGAACCATCGTTGAGGGCAACTACGGAATTATTGGCGAAGCTAATACCCGCATTTCTCCCAAAATACCAATTCGTGGCCCTTTTTTGGGCCAGTGCCGGTAATATACTAAGGAAGACGAATACAAATGGTAGAAGTCTTTTCAAGCCGGAGGTTTAGGTTTAACGTTTATTATGTGTAAAAATAATCTAAATCTCTGATACTCCAAACAGAAAAAGGAAAACTATCCAAATAATCGATAAAATCCATCTTGTTTGAAAGCCGTTCAAAAACGACCTTTGAAGCACATGCGTGAACTTTTCGATGCCTTGGATCTGAAACTTTTTATTGATGCCGAAGATCCGGTAAAATTAAGGCATCGTCTCGACTGCGACACCCGCGAAAGGGGCATCAGCAGTGAGGAGGTCATGTATCAATGGGAAAACCATGTGCAACCTGCTTACCGGAAATATTTGGAACCTTATAAAAATGAATCCGATATTATTATAAACAATAACGAACATTTTCGTACTTCGCTGCTGGTAATCACCGACCATATTAAACCTATTTTGCACCCATGAACTTTAGATTCGCTGTTATCGGGTTGGGCCGCTTTGGCACCAAAATAGCCCGCACCCTCTCCAATCGTGGCGCCGAAGTGCTGGCCATTGATAGTGATGAAAATAAAACCGACAATCTCCGCGACGACGTGGCCTATGCGGTTACGATGGATTCCACTGATGTTAAATCCCTGCAGTCGCAGCGGATACAGGAGATGGATGCCATTGTAGTTGCAATAGGTGAAAATTTTGAAGCCCTGCTGCTTACCACCGCCCACCTGCTCGATATGAACGTAAAACGGATCATTGCCCGGGCGGCAACCCCGCAACAAAGAATGATCCTTGAAAAAATGGGGGTGACGGAAATTCTCTCGCCGGAAGATGAGGTAGGGATCCTTGTTGCCGAGCGCCTTCTCCATCCAAGTGTAATGACCTTTCTTCAACTGCCTGACGGCTATGAGATCGCTGAAATTGTACCTCCCAAAGGGGTTTGGAATAAATCGGTCAGTGAATTGCAGCTCCGGGAAAAATTCAACCTGAACCTGATCACGCTCAAAAGAGAATACGAACTAAAAAAGAACGGGGAAACGGTTTTGGAAAAACATATTCTGGGTGTTCCAAAATCAGATACGGTCATTTATGAAAACGATACCTTGATTTTACTGGGTCAGGAAGTAGATATAGAACGCTTTATCGAAGTGAATCGCTAAAAATTACCCGCAGTTGCACAAGTTGCCCGCTATCCATATATTTGCCCCCTCTTAAAAAAATAGATATAGTTTAACGTATACCATGAAAAATCAGGGAGTAGTCAAGATTTTTACCATTGCACTGGCATTGGTATGTCTGTTTCACCTTTCGTTTACGATCAAGTCGCGTTTGATTACTTCCGCAGCGGAGGAATATGCCAACGGAGACCCTGTGGTTAAACAAAAATACCTGGATTCAATATCCGGTACCGTTGTTTATGACCTGGGGCTGCGCCAATACACGTACCTGCAGGTTAAAGAACGCGAACTTAACCTCGGACTTGACCTTCAGGGTGGAATGAACGTAACACTGGAAGTTTCACTTCCTGATGTAATCCTCGCCCTGGCTAACAAAACCAAAGATCCTAAGTTTGCACAGGCCCTCGCCCTGGCAAATGAAAAAGCGACAAGCAGCCAGTCGAATTATGTGACTCTTTTTGTTGAGGCAATACGTCAAACTGCACCGAATGTTCCCCTCTCTACCTGGTTTGCAACAAAAGACAATAAGGAAAAAGTAAGTTTTAATACTTCAGATGATGATGTGATCGCTTTCCTGCAATTTGAAGCAGATGAAGCGGTGGAGAGAACCTTCCGTATCCTACGTTCACGTATCGACCGTTTCGGTGTATCTCAACCGGTGATCCAAAAACTGGAAAACTCGGGACGTATCATGGTCGAATTGCCCGGTGTAAGCGATCCGCGTCAGGCGCGTAAACTTCTGCAGCAATCGGCTGTTTTGGAATTCTGGAATACCTACTCCCCTGCACAGGCTATCGAGTTCATTGATAAAATGGATAAAACCCTCAAAGCCCGTTTAGATGGTGAAAAAGGGATCGATACCGACAGTACGGTAGCCGGCGCTGACAGCCTGTTTACCTCAACAGATACCAGCACAAAAACCGATACTACAGAAACAGATGACCTATTGGCGGCATTGAATCAATCAGGCGATTCAAGCAAACAGGATACCGGCTCTCAAAGTTTTGAACAGTTCAAAGAAGACAGGCCTTTATTCGCCACTATTGGGAATGGTACCACCTCCTACTTTAATATGACTTCAGATGGTCAATTTGGTGGAGGTGCCGAACTGGCTTTTGTGAGTGTATTTGATACGGCAGCGATCATGAATTATCTGAATGATGCTGAATTGCGCGACGTGATTCCCGGTGATGTAGTATTTGCCTGGGGACATAAAGCTGATGATGGTAACCGTATACCGCTTTACTTATTAAAGGCAGGCCGCGACGGTGGCGCTGAAATGGAGGGTGATGTTATAACCGACGCCCGTTCATTGATCGGGCCGAGTGGTGGATTTGAAGTTTCCATGCAAATGAACCAGGAGGGAAAACAGATCTGGAAACGCATGACCGGTGAAGCGGCAAACATGGAACCTAACGGCTATGTTGCCATTGTACTCGATGGTGTTGTTTATTCTGCTCCACGGGTTCAAAACGAAATTCCAAACGGATCAACTTCTATCAGTGGTAATTTTGTTCAGGATGAAACCAAATTCCTGGCGAATATTTTAAAATCAGGAAAATTACCAGCTCCTGCCCGAATCGTGGAAGAAGCCATCGTAGGACCTTCCCTGGGAAAAGCAGCGATCAGCGATGGATTATTCTCTATCCTCGCGGGTTTCCTTTCCGTTATTCTGATCATGGCTGCCATTTACAGCACTGCAGGATGGGTGGCGAATATTGCAGTACTTCTGAACCTCTTTTTTATGATGGGCGTGCTTTCCTCTCTGGGGGCTGCATTGACCCTTCCGGGTATTGCCGGTATCATTCTTACCCTGGGTATGGCTGTGGATGCGAACGTGCTTATTTACGAACGTATCAAAGAAGAACTTGAACAGGGTAAAAACCTGCGAAATGCCATATCAAACGGATACCATAGTGCTTTATCGGCCATTCTCGACTCCAATATCACCACCTTACTTACCGGTTTTGTGCTTTTGGCCTTCGGTACCGGACCAATCTACGGATTTGCGGTTACCCTGATCATCGGTATCCTGTGTTCCTTGTTTACAGCCATTTTGATGACCCGACTGGTCTTCGAAAGAGCATTAAAAAAGGAAAGAGATATCCGCTTTTCTTTTCCATGGTCAAAGACTTTATTAAAGAATGTCAATGTTAACTTCATTGGAAACAGGAAGATCTTTTACGCTATTAGCGGGCTCCTTATCCTCGCAGGATTGGTTTCAATTCAGCAAAAAGGACTTGATTTCGGGGTAGATTTTAAAGGAGGCTGGTCATATGTAGTTAAATTCGACAAAGAACTTTCATCCGCCGACATTCGTGCCGCTCTGGCTGCACCATTCGGAAAAGCTCCCGAAGTGAAAGTTTTTGGAGAAGACAATACCTTTAAGATCACGACCGATTTTAATATCGATGACAATTCAGAAAATGCAGCAGAAAAGGTAACGACTCAACTTACTGCCGGCTTATCTACGATCGCAGGAACCTCATACAGTGTTGAAAGTGAATCGCGTGTTGGACCAACCATTGCCGATGATATTAAAACCAGTGCGATCAAATCCATCATTATTGCTTTGATATTGATGTTCGTGTACATCCTGATCCGTTTCCGTAAATGGCAGTTTGCAACAGGAACGGTTATTAAACTGACCCATGATGTACTTATTGTATTAGGTCTGTTCTCCTTATTGGATGGTATCGTTCCTTTTACACTGGAGATCGACCAGGGCTTTATTGCGGCTATACTTACCGTTATCGGATATTCGATCAATGACTCGGTGGTAGTTATGGACCGTATCCGTGAATTCCTCGGAGAACATAAAAAAGGCGGAATCAAGGTTATTGTTAATGATGCTTTGAACAGTACCCTTAGCCGTACCATGATAACCTCGCTTACAACCATCGGCGTGCTGATCATCCTTTTCATCTTTGGTGGAGAGATCATTCGCGGCTTTACTTTCGCCATGCTGGTGGGTGTATTAGTCGGATCTTATTCCTCAATTTGTATCGGTGCTCCACTCGCTGTGGACCTGATCAAAGGCGACGAAAACAAATAATTTCCAAAAACCTTATTTCAGGACCCGCCTTCGAGCGGGTCTTTTTTTTTATTATCGTATACTTGAGCAGGTGGAAAAAATAATAATCTATACCGATGGATCAGCAAGAGGGAATCCCGGGCCCGGTGGGTATGGGGTGGTATTGTTGGCCGGGAAACATCGCAAAGAACTCAGTGAAGCCTTCCGGCGCACAACAAACAACCGCATGGAGCTCCTGGCCGTACTTCGTGCCTTACAAGCCCTTAAAAGAAGCGACCTGCCCATTGAGATCCACACCGACAGCCGCTATGTTTGTGATGCGGTGAGCAAAGGTTGGCTATACAACTGGCAACGAACCGGATTTAAAGGAAAAAAGAACAGCGATCTCTGGCGCATGCTCATCCCCTATCTGCTTTCTTTCAAACCCAAATTCCATTGGGTAAAAGGGCATAACGGACATCCGCTGAATGAACGCTGTGATGTGCTCGCCACACAAGCAGCCGATAACGGTCCTTTTAAAATTGATGAATTTTTTGAAGCTGAAGAAAAGGCCCTGAAAGACTCAGGATTTTTTAAATAAAGCGTAGTACAATATATCTCCACCCTTTTCCCGTCCATCGATATATGCTTCTTTGAGCAACTCGAGTCCGAATGAAGTAAAGCGGGATAAGTGGTCTTCGTTTTCTTTGTGGTAAACACTGCACGTTGCATAGAGCAAATGCCCACCTTTTTTGAGTCCGGGGAGCGCATTTTTCACTATTTTTTCCTGCAAAGCTGCATAGCGGACTATTTCCGACTGAGAAACAGCCTGGATGCCTTCGGGATTTCTCCTGTATGTGCCGCTTCCGGTGCATGGAACATCACAGAGCAGGGCATCAAATTGTTCCCTGCCTCGTTCAGGCTGGTTGATACTAAGATTTATAACATGCGTATCAGGAACCCTTAATCCCGCGCTTCTGAACCGCAAACGAAGGTTTTGGAGGATGGCAGGACGTATATCCGTACAATACACAAGAGTTGGCAGGTATTCTTCTGTTATTTGAAGAGCCTTACCTCCTGCCCCGCTGCACGTATCCCAAACCCGGAGTCCGTTCCAGTCAAAGGTACGAACGACTTGTTGGGAAGCCCAGTCCTGTACTTCGCCAAAGCTGGCCAGCCGGTCGCCAAAAAGTTGATCGAGAGATGTGCCTCCTTCCATACCAACAGCCAGCCCATCTTGTTCAAAAGGCAGGTTTGACTTATTGAGTTGGGCGATAAATTCGCGTTGTGCTGCCACTTTTACCCGAAACCACAAGCGTGCAGGCATGGCCAGTGAAGCATCCAATTCTTCGGCTTTTATCTGCTCACTCAATTCATCAGTTTCCGGGAAAAGAAATCCTTCAAAAGCGAGGTGCCGGCGAAATTGCACGAGGCGATCGGAAAATTCAGGATCAACGACCAGATCATCTGGAAGATCGCCCGACTCCTTCCAGGTGGCTATCCAGTCTGATCTGTCAGGAAGAAAAAGGAAGGCTGCCCAGGGCATAGCCGTTGCTGCAAGTGGAAATTGCCGACAGGCACGACCTAAGCGAAACCAGGCATAGCACAATGACTGAATTTCCTTACGGTCTCTACCACCCCATGCTTTATTCTGGCGGCTGAGTTGACGAAAATGGATCGAAAACGGCGTTCCGGGTTCCCAACTTTTTAATGCCTGACTTGCCTGGAGAACACGGACTTTCGCTCGACTCATTTTAAAGGAATAAATTGATATTGATGGAAGTAGATAAGACGAACAGACTTATTTTCAACAACTTTCCCGTTGAAATTCCAGTAATAGTCCATACCTATTGCGTCAAAATGGGTATCGAGCACATACTTGGGAAAATGTTTTCCGAAAGTCAGAAGGGCCTTGCCAAAAAATAGCATTTGGTCATAGCCTTTGAGTGCAAAATCGCCTGGAGGAATTTGATACCTGGCACGAAAAGCGTGATAGAAAGCCCGGTAAGCACTATCCACTCCGCTTTGCGAAGAAGCTGTAGCGATCAGGGCATGCATCTTATTCCAATGTTCAATTTCCGGGTCGCGGAAATCCAACCAGGAATCAAGCCCGATCACCTGCAATTTATATCCTTCGTCTTCCGCTTCACGAAACGCGCGCAAGGCTCCGTTCACAAGTATTTCTTTGTCGCTGGGGATCAAAATATAGTTTATCAGGCTATCCTCCCCTTTTACCAGGAGGCTTTTAGGGTTTAATTCACCATTAAGGAGGCGTTCCGTCACTCTTAATTTTTTATCTTTTTGGGCTTCGATAAATCCCTTTTTAAAGGCCTTATCCGTTTTTGAATTATCCGTCAGATAGAGGATGGTTCCTGTTTTTTTCTTTTCCAACAAATGAGTGGCGGCCCGGTTTCCATAGGCCTCAAGTTTCGGACTGCAGAAAAAGGCGAAAGGATTGTCGATGACATCTTTATCCATCATTAAAAAAGGAGCCACAAGCGGTATTTTGTGCGTTTTACTGAATGCCGAGGCAGCCAGAAAACTCCCGGGATCCAGGGGACCGATGATCAGGTCCATAGATGGCATTTCGGGTTTACTCAACAACCTTACCGTTTCCATTGAGTCTTTGCGGCTATCGTAAACATGAAGGGTTACAATAATACCATCACGTTTTAGCTTGTCGAGGGCCAATAATACACCCTGATAATAGTCGCTTACCGATTCAACAACCTGATAATTGTAGCTCCCGGGTGCAAATTCCTGGTTTACATAGAAGGGTAAAAACAGGGCTACGTGGAAGTCATTCACAAAGGCAGGCACATCGGCATACTTTTGTTTTTTTATTTCTTCTTCCTGTTTCTGCTTATCCGGAATTTGTGTTTGCGGAACAGAGTCGGTGGCAGGTCGCTTATTGGGTAAGTATCCTGCTTTGCGTGATGCGCTGCAGGCAATACCTCCAATGATCAGGAAGAATAATACGACGAATAATTTATTCCCACTCAATTGTTGCCGGTGGTTTAGAGCTGATATCATAGACTACCCGGTTTATTCCTTTCACCTGGTTAATAATTTGATTCGATATGCGTGCCAGAAATTCATGGGGCAAATGTCCCCAATCCGCTGTCATTCCGTCGATGCTCGTTACGGCACGCAGGCAAATAACATTTTCATAGGTTCTTTCATCTCCCATAACTCCGACCGAATTAATCGGAAGGAAGATAGCACCTGCCTGCCATATTTCATCATACAAACCATGATCTTTCAATCCTTGTATAAAAAGTGCATCGGCTTCCTGAGTAATGCGTACTTTTTCCTCAGTGATATCGCCAAGGATCCGAATGGCAAGTCCCGGCCCGGGAAAAGGATGCCGGTCGAGTATGGTTTTGTCGATACCCAGGGTTCGCCCAACGCGACGAACCTCATCTTTAAAAAGCAAACGGAGGGGTTCGAGCACCTTCAGGTTCATTTTTTCAGGTAGTCCGCCAACATTATGGTGCGACTTGATCGTAGCACTCGGGCCTTTTACGCTCATGGATTCGATCACATCCGGATAGATGGTACCCTGGGCCAGCCATTTTGCTCCTTCAATTTTATTCGATTCCTCTTCAAAAACATCAATAAATACCTTACCAATGGCCTTTCTCTTTTTCTCCGGATCGCTTATTCCGGCAAGTGCGTCGAGAAACAGATCTCCGGCACGTACACCTTTGACATTGAGTCCCATTCCCGCATAACTTTCTAAAACACGGTCGAACTCGTCTTTACGCAAAAGTCCATTGTCTATAAAAATGCAGAACAGCTGATCCCCAATGGCTTCTTCAACAAGAACGGCAGCCACGGAAGAGTCAACTCCCCCGCTTAATCCGAGTATAACTTTATCCTGTCCGACCTTTTCGCGGATCTCATTAACAGTGGCTTCAATAAAATGTTCCGGGGTCCAGTCGCCGCTACATTTACAAATTCCGAGTATAAAATTTTCGAGCAGCTGTTTTCCTTCTTCACTATGGGTAACCTCCGGGTGGAACTGTATGCCATAGGTTGCTTCATTCTGCACTTTAAATGCAGCATTCGCAACGGAGTCGGTCGAGGCAATTACTTCAAAATTAGGGGGTAATTCCGTAATGGTATCGCCATGCGACATCCATACCACGGAAGCTTCTTTCATTCCTTTAAACAGGTCGCAACCGGCCTTGGTTTGAAGAGCAGCACGTCCATACTCCCTGTGTTTGCTTGCCTGCACATCGCCGCCATCTTTCATGGCCAGGTATTGGGCACCGTAACAAACGCCCAAAACCGGGTATTTTCCCCGGAAAGAGGTTTCCATTGCCGGAGCATGATGATCTCTTACCGAATGTGGCGAGCCCGAAATGATGATGCCTTTAACCTGTTCATCCAGTTCGGGAATCTGGTTGTATGGATGGATTTCTGAATACACATTCAACTCACGCACGCGCCGTGCGATAAGTTGGGTATACTGGGATCCGCAATCAAGAATGATGATCTTATCTGTCATAAATCAGTGAAGCGGCAAAGTTATTCTTTTTCGCCAAATGGCTGGTTGAAACAATGGAGAATTAAAGCTATCCGGGTGTATACTATTTTAATAAATTTTCGTTTTTCAAATGCGGTTTTTCTTATCTTCCGCTCTAAGAATCAGAACCATGCTAAAATCACGATTACTTCTTCCCGCCTTGCTTTTTCTGGTATTTTCCTCCTGCTCAAAAAAACCAGCCAACGAAGTAGCCATTATCCAAAAGAACTTTTCGGAGGAGATCGCACTTCAGCAAAATCTTGACTTTACACTAAGCCACGACCTGGTGCCGGCGGAAATGGTGAGCAATTGGGACAGCAGCGCATATTTTACCATTGAACCTGAAGTAGACGGGAAATTTCGCTGGAGCAGCGCAAATACCCTTGTATTTTCACCAAACCACTCTTTTGCCCCGAGCACCGATTATACCATCCGCTTTACTGAAAAGATCCTTGAAAATGCCTCAGAAAAAGGGCTCTATTTGGGCAAAGAGATCAAAGAGAAAATAAGTTTTCATACCCCTTACCTGAACGCAGAAAGTATCAGCGCATTCTGGGCCAGGCAGGAAGGCAGCCAGCAGGTGCGTATTAACGTAACCCTGCATTTTAATTATGAAGTTGACCCTTCAACGGTATTGCCGAATCTCAGTTTTTTTCTGGATGATGCCGAAGTGAAAGGAACGATCGAATCCAAAGCAAAAACCCGCGATATCGTTCTGCTTGTGGACCCGGGCAGCAAAGGAGAAGAAGATGTGATGCTCCGGGTGCAGGTGAAGAAGGGGATCATGATCGCAGATAGCAAAAA
Organism: Bacteroidota bacterium; assembly: GCA_003531115.1. Lineage (GTDB taxonomy): Bacteria > Bacteroidota > Bacteroidia > UBA8524 > UBA8524 > UBA8524. The sequence continues at coordinate 29,869 of DQHT01000061.1, forward strand.
AAGCAAAGTGGAAGATCAGGAACTGGCTACCGTACTGACTTCGCGCCTTCGTCTGGAAATTACCGATATCACTGCCCTGTTTGAGAATAATGAAGGGGTAATTACCGTGCTGAGCTCCCAGGAGCTGATGAATACGAGTCTGGAAGGTGTTTTTACCCTGGAACCGGCCATTTCCACGACCCAAAAAATGCTTCCCAATGGTTTTGAGATCCGGGGTGCTTTTGACCTCAGCCAGATCTATGCCCTCACTATACTTCCCAAACTTGAAGGGGTTCTTGGCGGTAAGATGAAAGAAAAAGTTGAAAAAAACCTCAGTTTCGGTGAACTCAAACCCAGCATTGCCTTTGTCAACCAAAAGGCCATGTACCTGAGCAGTGCCGGTGCTAAAAATATTGCGGTAAACATTGTGAATGTTCCGAAGATCAAGGTGCGTATCTATAAAATTTACCAGAACAATATCCTGGCCTACCTCCGGCATAATTCCTATTCTGATTGGGAATACGATTATGATCTTGATGAATATGTGCGCCAAAATATGGAGTACCGGGAAGATTATGACGGTCAGTTCAGCGACATGATCTATGAAAAGGAAATTGAAACCGGATCCCTTCCCAAGATCAACGGACTTCGTGCATTAAACCTCGACATTCCAAAAGAAAATCTTGACTACCGGGGGATCTATTATGTTATGATATCCTCAAATGACACCCGTTACCTGAAAGCTGCAAAACTCGTATCCATATCTGACGTGGGCATTGTGGCCAAAACCATGAAAGATAAGGTGATGGTGATGGCTCATAGTATTCTGGATACCAAGGCGCTTTCCAATGTGTCGGTTAGTCTGATCAGCACCAACAATCAGGTTATGGCTCAGGGTCGCACAGGTTCTGACGGGGTTTTGGTTTTCGATGATCTGGAAAAAAGAGCTCCCGGATTCAGTACGGCTATGATCACCGTACAAACCGACAAGGATTTTAATTTTGTTCCCTTCTCAAACACGGGTGTAGAAACTTCCCGCTTCGATGTAGGAGGAAAATACGAACACAGCTCAGGATTTGATGCCTGGACTTACGGGGAAAGAAACCTGTACCGCCCCGGAGAAACCATTCACCTGAATACCATTGTGCGTACCAACGACTGGAAAAGTGTGGGTATAGTGCCCCTCAAATGGAAGCTTGTTATGCCCAATGGCCGGGAATTAAAAACCGAAAAGGTGAAAACCAACAAGGAAGGTGCCGTGGAAAGCAGTATTGAGCTCCCCGTTTCTGCGCTTACCGGCGGCTATTCTTTCGAAGTATACAATGGAAACGACATGTTATTGAATTCCTATTCCGTTCAGGTTGAGGAGTTTATGCCTGATCGTATACGCATCAAAGGAAAGCTGAACAAGGAGAATTACCGGCCTGGCGACACCCTTATCTATTCAGCCTTTGCAGAGAATTTCTTCGGTCCTCCTGCTGCCAACCGGAATTATGAGTATGTGATGCAGTTTAACCGCGAAAACTACACGAGCAAAAATTATCCACGCTTCAGTTTTTACAATAGCGATGAAACCCGGTACCAGACCATTACCCGTGAGGGAAAAACGGAAAGTGACGGAACATTTAAGGAATCTCATGTCCTCAGCAAGGCGATGGAAGGAACCGGCATTGTGCGGATCAAAGCGTATGCCACGGTATTTGATGAAAGTGGCAGGCCCGTTCATTCCCAGCTTAACAGTAAAGTGCTCACCCAGGATGTGTTTTATGGTATTCGCCTGAACGACTATTATGTGAGCACCAACAGTCCGATGAATATTGAACTGGTAGCGGTTGACCAAAAAGACAAATTTAAAAACGGAGCTAAAGCCATCGTTGAAGTATACCGTTATGAATGGCAGAATGTGATCGAAAACAGCAATAATTACTACCGTTATCGTTCAAAAAAGGTTGAAAAAATCGCCATGACGCGCTCCATAAAATTTGGCAGTAACCCTTATGCTTTTTCCTTTATCCCGATGGTAAGCGGAGAGTATGAGGTACGTGTGCGTGAAAGCGGGGCCCGGGATTATGTTTCCTATCATTTTTATGCCTATGGATGGGGCCGTACGGAAAACAGCTCCTTTGAAGTAAACAGCGAAGGGCAGATCGAAATGGAATGCGACAAGCCTCAATATGAGGTGGGTGACCGGGTAAAGGTATTGATGAAAACTCCTTTTGCCGGCAAAATCCTGCTTAGCATTGAGCGGAATGATGTGTTGGAACATAAGGTGATTGAAACCGACAAAAAATCGGCGGAATTTACCTTCACGGTTAGGGACGAACATGTGCCAAACATCTATGTTTCGGCTACGCTGATACGGCCTATGGACGGGTCCACTATGCCTTTAACCGTAGCACACGGATACTTGCCGGTTATGGTAGAGAAAAAGGCTTCCCGATTGCCTGTTGAAATTGTGGCAGTGGAAAGCAGCCGTTCACGAACCAAACAACGTATAACCATCCGCTCTAAACCCGAGTCGGATATAGAAGTGACCCTGGCGGCAGTTGATGAAGGCATCCTCCAGCTAAAACGATTTGAAAGTCCGAATCCCCACGGCTATTTCTACCAGAAACGGGCACTGGAAGTGAGCAGCTATGATATTTATGCCTTGCTTTTCCCGGAATTGAACAGCAAAAAAAGCAGTGGAGGCGATGGAGAAATGGATGAATTTGCAGAAGGAGGAGAAAAAAGGGCTAACCCATTGGCCAATCAAAGGGTGAAACTTTTGTCGGAATGGAGCGGCGTTTTGCATACCAATAGTAAGGGAGAGGCTTTTTACGACCTGGATATTCCCCAGTTTAACGGCGAAATACGGCTGATGGCGGTGGTTTATAAAGGCAGCTCATTCGGAGCCGGAAGCAAAACCATGAAAGTAGCCGATCCGCTGGTGATCAATACCGCCCTACCCCGCTTTTTATCACCGGGTGATGAAGTAGCATTGCCGGTTAATGTGGCCAATACCACCAAAAAGGTCACCCAGGCAAAAATTACCATTAAGGTCGAGGGCGAACTGGAAATCGAAGGCAGTTCATCCAATAGTATTGAAGTTCCCGCCAATTCTGAGGCTTTGGGTAATTTTAAAATCAGGGCTAAACAGGCAATTGGTTCAGGAAAAATCACGGTGCTAGTACAGGGATTGGGAGAAAATTTCAAAGAAGAACTGGATATCTCTGTTCGTCCCGCGGTGCCACTAACCCGGAATAACTCGAGCTCTATGCTGGAGGTAGGAAAACATACGGTAAATCTGGCTCATTTCGACGAATTGATCCCGGGCAGCCGGCAGGTGGATATTCTTGTAAGCCGATCCCCGCTAATCCAGTTTATGGATAAGTTCAATTACCTGATCGGCTATCCGCATGGTTGTGTGGAACAAACCACCTCCAAGGCCTTCCCGCAATTGTACCTGGCCGACTTCCTGAAAAATCATAAAGGGTATTTCAAAGGANNAACAAAGGAACAGCCGAGGGCGAATGGGATCCATCTTATAATGTCAGACAGGCCATCATAAAACTAAGCTCTATGCAACAGTATAACGGAGCATTAAGCTATTGGCCGGGCGGTTATTATGAAAGTTACTGGGGAACGGTCTATGCTACCCACTTCCTCCTGGAGGCAAAAAAGGCCGGCTATGAAGTAAATCAACAAATTATTGACCGCTGCATAGGTTACCTGAATTATAAAAACGCTCAAAAGCTGACTGAAAATGCCTGGTATATGGTAAATGGACAGTGGATCACACGCACCATCGCTGACCGTTCGCAGATATACGGATTGTACGTGCTGGCGGTGGCCGGGAAGCCAAACAAGTCGCTGATGAATCATTTCAAAGCCAATAGCGACCTACTTAGTACCGACTCCAAATATTTGCTGGGCGCTGCCTTTGCACTTACCGGAGATCTGGCCAGTTACAAAAAATTGGCTCCGATGACTTATCCGAGTGAATCTACCCGCTCCGAATTTGCAGGCAATTTTGCCTCGGATATGCGCAATTTGGCCATCAGTGTGAATACCCTGATCGATGTAGACCCCACAAATAGTCAAATCCCGGCGCTTACCCGACTGCTGAGCACCCAGCTCAAATCCCGCTATTACCACAATACCCAGGAATTGGTGTTCACTTTACTGGCGTTGGGTAAAATGAACAGAAGTTTGGGCGATGGCAGCGTAAATGCCATCTTAAAATCGGATGGCAAGATCATCGGTCGTTTTGATGGGAAATCTGATCTGAAAATTCGGCGTAAGGACCTGACAAGCGGCAATCTTGAGATCGAGGTCAATGGAAAAGGAAATGTTTATCTCTTTGCCGAAGTAAGCGGAATTGATTCCAAAGGTAATTTTGAAGAAAAAGACAATTTCCTTCAGGTAAGGAGGTCATTTTATACGCGTTTCGGACAACCCCATAATGGCACTACCTTTAAACAAAATGAGCTTATTGTGGTCAGGGTGTCGATCAGCTCGCTGAATGGCAGCCGTATTGAAAATGTGGCGATCACGGATATGCTTCCTGCCGGTTTTGAGATCGAAAATCCACGGCTGAATGACCTGCCTCAAATGGACTGGATAAAGGATAAACATACCCCCAACCACTATGATTTCAGGGATGACCGGGTCAATTTATACACCGACATTTCCAATAATACCAAATATTTTTACTTCCTTGTTCGTGCCGTGTCGAGGGGAACCTTCCGAATGGGACCCATTGGTGCAGATGCAATGTATAATGGGGAGTATCATAGTTATCATGGCGGCGGAACGGTAGTTATTGAATAAAGGGGTTATGGGTTATGGGTTTCGGGTTATGGTAGTCTATCCAGTGCCGAAACCCTATTTATGCCACCAAATATGGAAATGAACTCCGGGATATCGGGTTTGTTTATAAAGAGCATTGGTTGAGGCATGATGATCATTACCATATTGAGTTTAATTATAAAGGACCATAGACCATGGACCATGGACCATGGTCTATGGTCTATTCCTTACACGGTTTTCCCAGCAGATCCAGGGCATCGGTGATCCCCAGTTTTTCGGCCATTAAAAAGTCATTGCAATAATCGCTCAGGCCGCTGAGGAGTTTAATTTCTGCCAAAACAAAATAAGCCTCCGCAAATTCCGGATTAAGAGCAATTGCTACTTTACAATCACCCATAGCACTGTTTATCAAAACTTTATCAACTTTTTCCGCTTTGTATTTCTTTGGCAGATTAAGGTAATACATTCCCGATGACGGGGCGGTGGCATAATAGAAGCGGGCCTTTTTATTGCCGGCAAGGATGGCTTTTTTAAGCAGAAGTCGGGCCCGGATAACATAGGCTGAGGCAAATTCGGGGTTTAGCTTGATCATTTCATCGAGCAGAGACATCGCCTGCTGGTCTTCTCCCATGGTCGAGAGAATATTGGCTTTCATAAGTTGCAGGGGCAAAACAGGTGCATCGGGAATTTTTTCTGAAAGGAATATGGCTTTATTGATGGTTTCAAGTGCCTCATCATATTTTCCAAGAGCCAGATAAGATTTTGATAAGCCGTCATAAACACTGGAATACAGCTGACGCATATACAAATCCGGGTCAACATTATTGGACCTGAGCGTATACGAGTCACGTACATCAACCGGTGTTTCATCCGTCTTTTTCAAGGCATCCATATACGCATTAACAGCTTCATCGTAACGTTTTAGTCCCATAAGTGCATTGCCTTTGAACGCATTTAACAAGGGATGTACGGGCCAGGAATTCAGTCCTTTGTTCAGCACCTCCAGCGCTTCAGCGTACTGTTTCAGTTCTATGGCCATTAATCCCCTTTGATAGTAAAAGGCAGGTGAGCTTGTATCGCAATGATTACGCATCATTTCGCGGGCTTCAACCTGCATATCTTCCCGGGGGTATTGCGACAAAGCCAGAGCCTTGAGGCATCGGTCATAATCGAGACAGGAAGAATCGAGCATGGATTTTTCAAAATAGATATTGGCCCGGTTAAAAAATGCCAGGGCATTGCCCGGATTCAGTTCAGCGCAAACTGTGTAACTCTCTACAGCTCCTTCGAGGTCACCTGCCGCTTCTTCGATGGCCCCTTTTCNNCCCAACCAATAATCGGCGTTTACTGGATCCAGTTCAAGGGCTTTACGCACATCGATCAAAGCAAAGTTGAAATTTTTGACCATGTAATACGTATATCCCCTTTGAAATAGATAATCGGCAATTCCCGGCTCAAGAAGTATAGCGTTGGAAAAATCGTCGATGGCATCTTCGTATTTAGCCATTCGAAACAAAAAGTGACCTCTGGAATAGTAGTAGTCAGCCACCATCGGGTTTAACTGGATAGCCCGGTTGAAATCAAGTCCGGCTTTAAATTCCTCTCCTTTTGCCTCAAAAACCTGGGCCCGTATGAAATAATTGAACGAAGCCGTATCCTCTGTCTTTATTGCAAGTGTGGCCTGTTCAACCGCATCGTCATAATAGCCATTCTGCATGCTCACTATGGCTAGTCCAATGTAGCAGCGGCTGCAGGTATTGTCAATTTTTAAAGCCGACAAAAGGTCTTCAGCCCCCCGGGTAAAAGAACTCGCATTGAGTTTGCTCCAGCCCCTGTTCAGGAGATAGAGGGAATTATTGGGATCCGCTTCCAGCAACTCATCATACAATGCAATGGCGGT
>DQHT01000103.1:0-258 GCA_003531115.1 Bacteroidota bacterium
AAAGAAACTGGCGGGGAAATTGTAATGGTATTCACCAGTGAAGAGGAACTTCAAAAACTTCTTGCTCATTTGTAGTCTTTTGTTGTCGGGCATACCCAGCCTGGCTCAAACAGATTCTACCTACGCCTCCACCTCCGATTCAACCCATAAACAGCCGAAAAAGCCCTTTGTTATGGACGGTCCGCGTAAGGCTACGCTATTGTCGGCAGTACTGCCGGGTGCCGGACAAGTTTATAACAGAAGTTATTGGAAGGTTCC
>DQHT01000103.1:267-30023 GCA_003531115.1 Bacteroidota bacterium
TTGACCTGAGTTTACAATGGAGTCCGACATTTATTCCTGTTGCTCAAAGTGGCGCTATGCAACTAAGCAGCGGGTTGAGCTTCAAGCTTATGTTTTAAATTCATCGGGATCTCCACACAAAATTTAGCTGGTTCATCCTCCTCACTCAATAGGCGGATATCCCCCTTGATCGATTCTGCCAGCTTTTTGGCGATATACAAACCTAAGCCTGTGCTTGTTTCTATACCCGTTGGGCGTGCACTAAGCCTCGAAAAACGTTGGAACAAACCGGGCATGTCTTTTTTCTTAAACCCGGGACCATTGTCTTCGATCAAAATTTTCATGAGATCTCCATCCACCCGCGATTTGATCTTAATAACGCCATTGGGATTCGAATATTTGATCGCATTACTCACAATATTGTCGCAGATCCGTTCGCAATAGTCGGCCCTGTTCATAACGGGTTGTTCGGAAAGGTCCAGTTGCAATTCCAGATTTTTGGTCTTTAAATGCGACTCAAAGCTGGCTTTGAGCTGGTTAAAAATATCGGTAAAGTTAAAGGCACTGAGTCGCTTCAGGTGTTCGTCAGAAATTTCATTCAGCTCGATGCGTGAGAGGTCGATCAGGTCCTGGATCAGAGCCATACCATCGTGGGTAATATTCTCAAGCATTTGCAGGTAAGATTCCTTTTCCTTTTCATCCGTGCTCATCTCGATCAACTGGGTAATGCTCTGAATTTTTCCGAAAGGCGAACGCAGGTCATGGGCCATAACGGAAACCAGGTCGTTTTTCGCATTCATTAATTTTTCCAGGCTCTGGTTATTTTCTTCCAGGCGTTCCGTGTTATTGATGAGTTCGGCATTCAGCTCCTTGAGTTGCACCCGGCTTTTGCTCAAATTCCTCAGCATAAAATACAGAACGCCGATCAAAAGGAGCAAAAGTATGGTCAGGGTGATCAGGGCATAGATTCCCTTTCTGTTTTCTTCCAACAACAATTCATTTTCTGCCTGGGCGCGCACAAGTTCGTCGTTTTGATCCTTGGTCTTATTAAGTTCCAGTTTCGCTTCCAGGTCTTGCATGGTTTGATTGACCACAATCTTATTGGCCGAATCATTGAGCCGCATATGCTCCTTAAAATAACTCAGCGATTCTTTGTAATTCCCCTTTTTTTCATTCAGGTCAGCAAGGAATTTGTACGCCTCGATCGATCGCATAAGGTTTTCGTTTTTCTTGCTGATTAGAAGCACCTCCTGAAGGATGGTTTCTGAGCTGTCAAGTTTATTCAAGTGGAGATAACAGAGGGCGATCGACAATGCGCTCGAAAGGGCATCATCCGACTCCGGATTCATTTCTTTTAAAGCAACTGATTTTTGGTAATGGGCCAGGGCGTTTCTGTATTTTTTTCGCGACAGTTCAAGGGTTCCTAAATTATGGTAGGTCATCGCCAGGCCGCTTATATTTTCGAATTTTTCCTGTTCGTATAGGGCAAGCTGAAAGTATTTTTCAGCCGAATCGTATTCCTGAAGCATATTAAAATTTGAGCCCATATTGTTGTATATGGATCCCAGTATCTTGTCGTTCTCCTCACTAATGGCAATTTCAAGAGCCAGTCTGCTGCTTTCCAGAGCCTGAGAAAAGCGATCCAGCCTTTGCTGCATTATGGAAATGCTCACATAACTCTCTCCCAGTCCCTTTCGGTAATTCACCGCTTTATACAGGTCCCTGCATAGCATGAATTTCTCCAGACTCTTCTGAATTTCACCATGAATGTCTAAATGAACCCCGATCAGCCTTTCAGATTTTGCCCAGTTAATGGTGTCCCCGGCTTTTTTATAGATATCGCGGGCAGCAGTCCAATACACAATATTGCTGTCGTAATTTCCATAGGCATAATACAGAATACCGAGGGATGTCATGGCATCGGCTACTAAAACTTCCTGTCCCGAAGCCCGGGCAATGGCCATGGCCTTCGCATTATTACCATAGGCGAGTGCCGAATCGTAGCGGTTTGTCTCAACCACTTTTAAGAGGTCATGCACACGTATTGAATCCTTATTTGCAGAGACAAATAAAGGAAACAGAACTATCAGGTTTAAAATAAGGATAAGTCGCAGGATCATGCTAATCGGTTACCAATCTACCTAATTGTTCAGGCTTTGGGAAATTATTTTTATGGATGGATGGTTTGGGTTTGCCTTTTGCAAGCGTAACAAATATACTTTTGCCTTTGTTTTATCCTTTTCCGAAAGGGATATCCTGCACATATTGATCAGCGCAAGCTCGTAATCCGGATCCAGGTCCAGTGCCGCCAGATAGTCTTTTTTCGCTGCCTGAACCTCCCCTTTTGTTTCAAAAACAAAACCCCGGTTGCACAAGCTTTTGGCCTGCTTGGGTTGCCATTTCAGGAGCGTATTTAATACGTCCATCGCCTCATCATACTTCTCCAATTGAATCAGAATAACAGCTTTTTCATTCTGAAAATCAAGTGAATACGGCTTTTTTAATAGTGCTTTTTTGATGGATATTAAAGCCTTCTGATAACGGGCAACGGCCAGCTGGGCACGGGCAATGCGGTACCAGGTCCATTCATCCCGTCCGGAGTAAGTAACCGCAATTTGAAGCAGGGCGTCAAAATCATTTTGGAGGTAGGCCAAACGGATCCATTCTTCCTGATTGGCTTTTCCTCCCTGAACCAAATAAGCTTCAGCACTGTCAAGCAAGGTGGTATTTCCCCGCTCGAACTTTTCATAATAAGACAAGTAAGCCTTTATGCGCATGGCCGCCGAAGGATTGGCATTATTAACGGCATACAAGCCCGCAAAATGCCCTTTATTCTTGCTTTTGATCGTCTGGGGTTTACGGATATAATGGTCATGTACATTCACATGGGGGATATCAGAGGGGGCCTCAGCGGGCATATGACATGCCACACAGTTGTTCTCTTTGGTTTTGCGGTGGCTCTCCGGCGCCGTGCAGGTGTTCTCCTGATGGCAGCCCTGACAGGCATCATTGTATACTTTTTTACCGGTTACTTTGACCGACACATGGGGATTATGGCAGCTAATGCAGGTCAGGTTCATGGTGCCGCTTTGTGCATTGCTTTGAATAAAACATTGGCTCTTTTGTAACCTTTGCGCATGAGAGGCCATGATAAATCCTTCCTCCTCTCCTTCATAACGTGGCATAAACACGGTCATTACTGAATTCAGAGGCATACCAGGACGAAAGTCGTGGAAACTTTTTCCGGGTTCAAGTATGGTATTGCCCTGGAGGTGGCAACGCTGACACACGTCGACCTGCAAATCCCAGCGCAAACGGCGTGGGTTAACAATACTGTAGTCGGCTTCTTTACTCACATCCACCAGGATCCCGGCTTTTTTCTGTTGCACATGCAGTTCCCCCGGGCCATGACAGCGCTCGCAATCGATTCCCTGTGGAACGGAGAGGTATTTGTTTTCACTGCCAAAGTCAAATTCGGGTAGCGCGTTATGGCAGCTCATACACTCTTCGCCAATAAGCCGGCTAAAGCGACTGTTGTTTCCATTTTCAAATCCCGGAGGGAGGTCCCATTTGCCTTTTTGCGCATACCAGGTCAGGGGTGCCTGGTATAAAAACCCGTTGAAATTCAGGATATGGGAATGGGTATGCTGCCCGGAACCAACAATATAGGCAATATGTTCTTCGCGCTGATAGATGGTGTCGCCTCGTGAATTGAGCCGGTATTCTTTAAAAAAGAGGGAGTCATTGCGGAAATAAGGGATATAATAAAAATCCTTTTCCTTGTCATAGACCGGATTTATCCCATGAAAACGCGACTGACTTTTTTGGGTGGTGGCGTGGTCGAAACTCTGGCCCATTCCGGTATGCTGGAAGGTCTCAAACTTATCGGAATGACAAGCCCGGCATGCATCCATACCCACGTAAGAAACGGAATCATGGTGGTTAAGCCAAAGCAGGTCGGTTCCTGCATTTTCCTCCTCCATCTCCTCCATACATTGAACAAGCAGGAAAGAAAAAAGAAGGATGCTGCTCAATACCCACCAACTCCGGCGCATGGATCAGGAAGGGAATTTAGCCTGCCATTCCAAAATGCCACCAATGAGGTTACGTACTTTGGAAAAACCTGCTGATTGGAGAAATGCCTTCGCACTGGCCGAACGTGCACCTGACTTGCAGTGAACCACAAATTCAATATCCTTCAGCTCTTCCAGTTCATCGAGCATGGATGGAAGGCTGCCCAAAGGGATTAATTTCCCCCCGATATTATACTCCTCATGTTCATAAGGCTCCCGCACGTCGATCACGACCAGATTTTCGCCTTTATCGCGGCGGCTTTTTAATTCTTCTACGCTTATGTCCTGCATTATTTAGAGATCATTAATTTTTTACTAACTGTTTGTCCGGTTTCTAAAATTATCCGCACCAAATACACACCTGAAGGCAATTCTGAAACTGCATATTCCAATTCGTAGCCATCCCAGTTTTTAAGCGCCACACCTTTCATGTCATACAAAACAACAGAAGCAACAGGATGTTCACTTCCGAGTTTAAAAGACCCTTTTGCCGGATTCGGATACAAGGAAATGACCAGCATTTCAGGTTTTTCAGGAAGTGCCAGTGGTGTTGGCCATTGATCTCCCACAACCGGGCGCATCATGATGGTTCCGGGAACCGAAGCGTTTTTCCATACACCATTGGTATTATAAAAAAGATTGGGGTTTGGAACAGCCTGGCCCAGATAACGGTAATTCCTGTCCAGCCCTACATTGAGCAGATAGCTGGAGTTCTGGGTCCAGCCCACATAAAATTTTCCGCTTACAAAAACGGCTGAGTCGAACAAAAACAGATGAAAACCATTGATGCTGTCGGCATAGGTGCTGGCCTGTGATTCCAGACTATACACCAATTCATCTTTCCCCGGACTGGGTTCGCCAACGGGGGCGATCTTCTGCCAGAGATTCAGGGAAAACCGCCCGGTCACCGGCGCTTCCGCCTGGGTAAAGTGTACCCAAATGCCACGCACACTGTCGCCGTATTCCAACTCAAATCCATAAGCAACTGAGCCTGCACTATTTCGTATGCCATAGCCTGATTCAGCAGTACCATCGTCATAGGCATAATAATTTGCCAATTCAACATGACGGATTGCCGAATCGTTTTGTTTGCTATTATTTCCCCCCAGGATCTCTCCCAGTTTGCTCACAATACGCAGTTCATTGCTATCACGGGTATTCGTAAAAAGATTGATCCCCGGCGCCAGCACAAATGTATCGATGCCGTTTGCTGACAGGGATTGTCCGTTCAGGACATGTGCGCCTACCTCGTCATCAAGATCGTTGACCCGCATGGAAATACTAAAGGTTTCACCACTGTTGGAGAGGTTTTGAACAGGTACCTCGTAATGGAGCTTCAGGTGTTTGGCAAAATTTACCTGTAGCTGTTTCCAGGGCATATGGCTGTAGTCGGTAAAAGGAAACGAAGGCAGGTATACCATCGCCTGGTCTTCGAAAATGGTATCGGAAAAATTACGGCCCTGATTCATGTAAACATAGTCAAGGTGCCACTGTTTGAGATTTCCGATAGAGAGCTGGTAGTTTATCCAGCGAAACTGAAACCCCTCGTGCAGATAAGAGGTGTCTTTAACCGGCAGGCATACGGCTTTAAAATCCTGAAGACTTATTCCTGGCGAGCTCCAAACGCTAACCCAGGCGCCAATGCTGTTTCTGAACTGCAGCACCAAAGAATCTCTTGTACTCAGGGGCTCAAAACTCAATCCCTGAGCCTGATAAAAAAAGCTCAGGTAAATGCTGTCGCCGGGAAGAAATCCATTCAGGTTGATCGGTTGCGAACTCAGGGTATCAGCCGGACCGAAAATACTTGCATTGATGCCATCATAGGCATTTCCAAAAGCATCGAGCCCGTCAAAAGTCGCCACACCAATACTCGGAGGGTTGATGGCAAAGTCGGGGTTTACAAAAACCGTTGCATCACTCCAAAGGGTATCGTTGGGGAGGACTCCTAAAAAGGAAAAATCATCAAAAAAAGGCAGGGTCAGGGTGTCCTTGATTCCCGCTTTTCCATAAAAAACAGGCCTGTTGCCCAGCTCTGTCCTGAATTTTTTCACCTGGACATTGGAATAGAGCGGAACATAGGTGTCGCCGTTTTCCTGAGCAAGAGCCGGAAAGGCACATAAAAATCCAAATAGGGTATAAATCGTTTTTCTCACATCTACTGTTTAATGGTCACGGAAATCCGTGAACCTTTTCTAATGACCAGGTCTGGTGAATAGGACGGTATTTGGGCTTGTATTGTTGCCTCAGTACTGTCACTTATTTCACCTTTTCCCACAACCGTTCCCAATCGCAATCCATAAGCTTCAAGCAAACTTCGTGCTTCTCCCAAAGTAGTTCCTACAAGATCAGGCACTTCCGATTTACCTTCGTAAACACCATCTTCGTTACCCCCATCGGCAATGGTCAGGTCTACAACGCTTCCCTGTGCGACTTCGGTATTCGGACGAACAAATTTTCCGTTTATACGCCAATCCATTACAGCATCTTCAGCAATATAAGGGACCGTATCGATACGTCCTACTTTCAACCCGAGACTCTCCAGGATCATAATCGCCTGATGAATGTTTTTATGGTCGAGATCGGGCATAAGTATTTTGGGGATCTCCGAGGAATTGATCGACAAATAGATCACCCTACCCTCTTTCACGAACTCACCGGTATCCGGATCTTGTTTGAGAACGGAATTTCGGGGTTTGGTTTCGTCGAACAGCGAATCACGCACCTCATAGCGCAATCCGATCTCATCCAGCAGATTTTCAACTTCCGGTACACCAAGTCCATATAATACCGGAACGGGAATTTTTTCTTCATGATGGGTATACATCGCCAAAAAACGACTGAGACCGAATACCAGCAACAAAATAAGCAAAAGAGCTGCGGCTACTGATATTCCTAATTTTTTAAGTGTTTCCTGTTTCATTGGGTTAGCTGCTGTTTGGATCGTCCATATTCCAAAATCTGATCGATAAAGGCATAAGGCGGATACCCGTTAATGGCCGTCTGGTGAAAAATGCAGGTGGCGGGAGTCATGCCCGGAAGGGAATTAACTTCGATAAATACCACCTCAACTTTTTCGGGTTCATAAATACGCACAAAGGCATCAATACGGGCATAACCCTCAATATTCAATACTCTTGCTGCTTTTTCAAATATTTTTTTGATCTCATCGGAAATACGCTGCCGTTTTTCCGGATCTTTCGCATAACGGGCCGGGGTTATATTTTGTCCCTGACCGGCCAGGAACTTTTCTGCGAGAGACAAAATTCCTTTTTCTGCCAGCGATTCACTCGCTTCAAATAGTTCGTAACGGATATTCCCATCATTTTCACGATGGGTCAGGAGGCCGCCGGTAATTTCCAGAAAATGGGCTGCTCCTTTACGGTAGATCAATTCTTCTACTAAAAAGAAGGTCTTTTGAGGAATTTCTTCCTTCGGATCGATCTTCAGGGCATGGGCGATATCCACGTCGAGTTCCGGCACTTTCCTGAACATCAGCGCTGCAAAATCGCGGAGTCCCTGTTCGTTTTCGATCTTTTTTACGGCCGAACTACAGCCATCATCTGCCGGTTTGGCGATCAAAGGATAGCCGCAGGTAGTACGGATTTCACTGAGCAGTTCCTCAGTCCGGGTATTCCATGCCTCTTCTTCTACCAACACGGCCGAAGCCACCTGAAAGCCATTTGCCGCCAGTTTTCTGTTGGTTGCATATTTATTGATGGTGAGCAATGAACTGTCCACTCCCGAACCATTGTAGCTCAATCCTACCTTTTCGAGCTCCCTTTGCAGCGACCCATCCTCGCCGGGACGTCCGTGCAGGGCAATAAACACGGTATCAGACAGGCTGGCCAATTCTTTAAAATCAATACGACGCGGGGCCAGAACGGCAGAATCTGTTTTAAAGGTCTTGCGTATGGATTCTGTTTCCTGCCGGATCTGTTGCAGTACCGGATGTTCATGATAATGCGCCACTTTTTCGCGGATATCATCGGCATTATCCTTCAGCATCATATTCAGCGGAAGCAGGAACAGTTCATAGGCCTCGTCAGAGCCGGTTAAAAAAACCGGAAAAGGGTCGTATTTGACCGAGGAGGAGAGCTTTTCAAAGATATTCCGTCCGCTTTCCACTGAAATATGCCTTTCAGAAGAATAGCCGCCCATAATTACAGCCACCCTGATTTTTGAATGGGCAACATCGGTTTGCATGGAATTGCCTCTCGCTTTTTGCAACAATTCCAGAATGGGTTCCGCTTTACTGCTATGTCGGGCACGTTCCTGCAGGGAGGTATGGATGATATAAGTTAAAAACCCGCTGGGACTCAAGCCTATTTCCGCTGCCTGATGGAAGAAAAAACTGCTCGGCATCATTCCCGAAGTGGTATTCGGATCGTTGAGGAAAATCTGTCCGTCAGGTGCATAAAAGCCGTCAATCCGGGCATATACATTAAAGGAAAACCGATTAAACATGTCCTCACATGCCCTTCTGATCCGGGCAATTTCCTCATCAGGCAGGTCGATTGGGGTCAGTTTTCGGGAAAGCCCGGGCAGATATTTGGAGCGGTAATCGTATACCTCTTTGCCTTTAACAATTTCAGTGGGCGGTAAGGCGATCGGGGTTCCGTCTTCTTTTTGAATGACAATACATGAAAATTCCCTGCCCTGTATAAATGACTCAATAACGACTTCCGATTCACCATCCCGGGCCTCTAAATACACCTGATCATCAGGAACGATCAGCTTTTTCAGTAAGTTTGACAATACCTCTTCGGGCAGGCGGATCAATTGTTTGTTCAGGTAAAGCGGAAGACCAATACCCTCGCGGATATCGCAGAGGCTACGCACCCATTCTACCCGTTCATTTCCTGTCATTTTGAGCCACTCATCGCCACTTATAACATAACGAAACAAGGATTTATTTATTCCTTTAACGAGCTCATTTTTATTGGGTTCGCTAATAACACTTATACCTATGGATGAACCTTGTGTAGCCGCTTTGATCACCAGGGGAAATTTCCTTTGCATGAGGTCATTCAGCAGGGTATCGCTATGACTCAACCATTGGTCACGCGAAAAGGAAGACCATTCGGGATTGCTCCAGCCGCTTTCGTTAAAAAGTTGCTTTTGAATGCGTTTATGAATGCCAAAGGCAGAAGCAAAAATTCCCGAGCCGGTATACGGGATCTCCAACCAATCGAGCAGGCCCTGTATGCTTCCGTCCTCAGCATGTTTTCCATGGAGGGCAAGAAAAACCATGTCGCACAGCGATTTTAGTTCTTCAAAGTGAATGGGTCTGCCAATTTCCCTGCGCATGGTTTCCGACAAGGCAGGATCCAGGCTTTCTGCGTAGATCTGGTATGCATTTGGGGAGTCAGGCAAGTAAGCTATAGGCGGGTAAAAATCGCGGATACTTCCTTTGTAAACATAAGGCCAATCCAGCAGGGTGAGTTGGTTGAAGGAATCAACAAATATGGGTATTGCTTCGAATCTGCTTTTATCCAGATTATCGTAAACGGTTCTGCCTCCCGNNCGGGAACTTCCACCGAAAAGAATGGCCACTCGTATCATGCTTTGCAAATATAGACGGAGGACCCTAAAGGCCGGAATTAATTATTCACTGACTTAAATATTTGTACATTTCAGGCGACATGGTTTACTTTGGACCTTTATTTGTTTAAAGCCTTTTCTATGAAACATATCTTAACGCTGCTTTTTGTTGTTTTCACGTGTCAGATCAGTTTTGCCCAGGACTCCACAGCCGCTTTAAAGACCCTTCCAAGTATCAGTTTGAAGGATCTGGATGGCAATTCGGTTGATATCAGCGACTATGGTCGCTCCGGTAAAATTACCGTGATCTCTTTTTGGGCAACCTGGTGCGGACCCTGCAAAAAAGAACTGAAAAACATCAATGAACATCTGGAAGAATGGACGGAGTTGTACAATATGCAACTGGTAGCCATCTCAACGGATGATTCGCGAAATACGGTTAAGGTAAAACCTTTTGTAAACGGACAGGCCTGGGATTTTGATGTATTGCTTGATGTCAATCAGGAATTGATGCGGGCACTGAATGCACCCAATGTTCCCTTTACATTGATCGTAGACGAAAGCGGCAATATTGTCTATACCCACCTGGGGTATCAGGAAGGCGATGAATTTGCGCTCGAAGAAAAATTAAAAGAGCTGAGCGGGAAAAAATAGTTTATCCCAATCCTACATCGAGGGCCATCATCACCACAAAACCAATGATCACGCCCATCGTAGCAAAATCGGCATATTTATCCTGCTGGGTTTCGGGGATCACCTCCTCCACTACCACATAGATCATGGCACCTGCAGCGAATGCAAGGGCGTAAGGCAATACCGGTTCTGCAATAATCACCGCAATGGCACCAAGAACGCCGGCAACCGGTTCAACAATGGCCGATAACTGGCCCCACCAGAAACTTTTCCATCTGGAAAGTCCCAAACGTCTTAGCGGAACGGCCACGGCAATACCTTCCGGGAAGTTTTGAATACCAATTCCCAATGCCAAAGCCACAGCCGATCCGAAGGTAAAGTCAGGATGTCCCATACTCACCGCACTAAACGATACCCCTACGGCTAGTCCCTCCGGAATATTGTGCAGCGTGATGGCCAATACCAGCAAGATGGTGCGGTTCCAGCCCACTTTTATCCCTTCCGACTGGCTGGCGGGAGCATTGATATGGAGATGCGGCAATACCTTGTCGATCAGATAAATAAATGCAGCCCCACTGATAAAACCGATCGCAGCCGGCACCCAGGCCCAGGAAGCGCCAAAATCTTTTTCGGCCATTTCGATGGATGGGGTCAACAAAGACCAAAAACTCGCCGCGATCATTACTCCCGCGGTAAACCCAAGCATGAAATCGAGCCAGCGTCGGGTTACGTTTTTGAATAAAAATACGAAAGAGGCACCGAAAGCTGTTAGTCCCCAGGTAAAAGTTGTTGCTAACAAGGCCTGCATTACCGCAGATTGAGAACGAAACCATTCTATAAACAGATCCATCATGATGTTTTAACTAAAATATGTGCGGCCGATTTCTGACCAATGACAATTTTTTCTCCTTCAGGAAGTTCAATCTCCAAACTGCCGTCGAACTCATTTTTATCACCGGGAATCAGCTTAATGCCAATACGGAGTCCCCATTTTTCCACACTTTTAAGAAAAGAAATGCTGTGGTCGCTTACTCCGGTAAGGATACACAGGGTGCCTGCCTCTACCCTGTTTAAAGGTATGAATTCATTTTTTGCCAGCTTACCGCTGCGATCAGGGATGGGGTCGCCATGCGGATCGTGTTTGGGGCGACCCAGGTAGTCGTCCAGGCGGTCTATTAAAAGATCCGATTGAATGTGCTCGAGCTGTTCGGCAATTTCATGCACTTCTTCCCAGCCAAAATCCAGCTTGTCGTGCAAAAAAACTTCCCATAATCGGTGTTTTCTAACCACCTGCAGGGCGATCATTTGCCCGCTTTGGCTCAACTTCACCCCTTTGTACTTCTCGTAATGAACGAGGTCTTTGTCAGAAAGTTTTTTGAGCATATCGGTAACCGACGCTGCCCGGGTGTCGAGTTCTTCGGCAATGGCATTCGTGGAAGTTTCTCCAAGACCCGTTTCGGTGGAAAGCTTATAAATAGCTTTCAGGTAATTTTCTTCTGTAAAGGAATACACGCTGCAAAAATATAATTTTTAGACTAATCTAAAAATATTTTTTTGGTTGGCTAATATGGGTAGGTCCATTGGTATAAAACAGGCGCTATTCCGAACAATTTTTCCCCCAGAACATAATAACTTTTGTCGTTAACGCTAAAGGTTATTGCTTCACCCTGGGGTTCAGACTGGTCATAAAAGGGTTTATCGGGCACCCCGGCCATAACCTGACGGATGTCGGAGCCAAATTCCCAGTGCCAGGTAAAAATGTGAAGGTAGGTCCGGATAATAAGGATACGGGAATCAAATTTAACGTCTGCACCCGTCACCCCGTTAAAAGGAAAACTGCCGCAAAAAATAGCCGTGTCCCATTCCTGGTAGCTGCTTTTAAAAGGCAGTCCATAAACCCGAGAACGGGTATCTCTTTTGGTGATGACATAGGCATCTCCCCTGTCAGGATCAATAAACAAGGCTTCCGCATCGTAATAGCCATCCGGGTAAACAAAGTGCCTCGCCTGCTCATTAAATTCACGAACCCGGACACTGCCTTCCAAACTATCATGGTAATCAGGTTCTTCCAGATAGTAGAGGGTCAGGTTGTTTCGTTGTTGCAAATTGTCGCCGATATCACCGATCACCAGCCAGTTTTTTCCCGTTTTATCCTGAAAAGCTGCAATGTCTTCCCAGTCAACATTCTGAATGTCGGTATCCTTATAGCGGCATAGTATGCGGCCGTCTGATAAACGGATCAGGATCAATTCGGGATCATTGCCCGAATCGGTATGCACCCAGGCATAACCGGGATATTTCCTTGAGGCCACCATTCCTGATACTTCATCGACCGGAAAGGTATCGATCGCTGTTTTTTGGCCTTTGATCAGATCAGGCGGAAGAGAAGCCGGATCATATTCGGCATGGAAGGGTATAAAATCCCTCCAATAGTCGGTTTCCACGACCGGAAGCTGTTCAGCCGAACAGGATAGTAGCGCAAAGAGCCAAAGCAGCTTTTTCATCAGGGAAATTTAGCATTTTAGATTTAGTTTCGCGGTATGAGTGAACAACGTATCTACACGCTGCCCGAAGGAAAGATCAATTCCTGGGACGATATCGCCCCTGCCTTTGAAGCTTTATTCAACTATGAGATCAGTAGCGGAGAAAGCTTCAAACAATGGCTGAAGGCATTGAGTGATCTGGAAAGTAAAATCAGCGAAGACCTGGCCTGGAGGTATATTAAGATGACCTGCGATACGGAAAATGAGGAGCTTGAAAACGATTACCTCAATTTTGTCAGCAATATCCAGCCCCATATTTCGCCCTGGGAAGACACCCTCAATAAAAAAATTGCGGCAAGTCCGTTCCTGGCTGATCTCAGCAAGGATCCTGCTTATGCCATTTATTTCAGGAAGATCGAAAAAGACATCAAACTTTTCAGGGAAGAAAATATTCCCATACAGGTACGTTTACAAACCAATGCTCAAAAGTTCGGAAGCATCAATGCGGCCATGACCGTTGAAGTGGATGGAAAAGAACTCACCCTTCAGCAGGCAGCCGTGCACTTAAAATCATCCGACCGTAAGCACCGTCAGGAGGTATTTACCAAAATACAGGAACGGAGAGGTCAGGACAGGGATACGCTTGATGATTTATTGGACGAACTGATCAAAGACCGCCATGAATTGGCACAAAATGCAGGTTTTTCAAATTTCCGCGACTACATGCACGAAGCCCTGGCCCGCTTCGATTATTCGGTTCAAGATTGTTATGCTTTTCACGCGGCTGTTGAAAAAGCAGTGGTTCCGCTGAACAAGCTCTTGATGGAAAAAAGGAAGTCAGACCTGAAACTGGATCAGCTGAAACCCTGGGATCTGGAAGTTGACCCGCAGGGAAATGAAGCCCTGGTTCCATTCAGCGATGGAAAGGATCTGGCAGAAAAAACCATTCGTGCTTTCAAACGCCTGGACCCGCTTTTTGCCGGGGTCATTGAAACCATGCGGGGCAAGGGGCAACTCGATCTGGACAGCAGGAAAGGAAAAGCACCCGGAGGCTATAATTACCCCCTTGCTGTAACCGGCTATCCTTTTATTTTTATGAACGCCGCCTCAGCCCAACGCGATCTGGAAACCATGGTGCACGAAGGAGGCCATGCTATCCATTCGGTATTAACCAAAGACCTCCCCTTGCAGGCGTTTAAGGACTGTCCGAGTGAAGTAGCCGAACTTGCTTCCATGAGTATGGAATTGATCAGCATGGAAGTATGGGACGAATTTTATAATGACCCCAAAGACTGGAATCGCGCCAAACGCGAGCAGTTGGAAGGCGTTATCCATACCCTGCCCTGGATCGCAACGGTCGACGCTTTTCAACATTGGCTTTATACCAATCCGGAACATACACCTGCAGAGCGAAAACAAGCCTGGCTGGAGATATCAGACCGTTTTGGCACCGGGATGGTTGACTGGACCGGATTTGAGGAGGCTAAAGCTTATGGCTGGCAGAAACAACTGCACATCTACGAGGTTCCTTTTTATTATATCGAATATGGATTTGCGCAATTAGGGGCCATTGCCACCTGGAAGTACCGCCTGGAACATCCGGCTGAAAATCTGGAACCCTATAAAAACGCGCTNNGCACTGGGTTATACACGAAGTATTCCTGAAATTTATCAAACAGCAGGTGCCCGTTTTGATTTTAGCGAGGCCTACGTGAGCGAATTATTCGCCTTTGTTCATCAGGAACTTAAAAGGCTGGAAGCATGAAAATTATCTGTATTGGCCGCAATTACCGGGATCATGCTAAGGAATTGAACAATGAAGTGCCCGATGAACCGGTGATCTTTCTCAAGCCCGATTCATCCTTATTAAAGCCCGGACAGGTCTTTTTTCTTCCTGATCTCTTTAAAGAAGTGCACCATGAGGTCGAGCTTGTAGTTAAGATTGGCAGGAATGGAAAAAATATCGCCCAACGTTTTGCGCATAAATATTATGATGAAATTGGTCTGGGCATCGATTTTACTGCCCGCGACAAACAGAGTGAACTCAAAGCCAAAGGACTCCCCTGGGAATTAGCCAAGGGCTTTGATGGCTCTGCCGTGGTTTCACGCATGATCCCCAAAAGCAAACTTCCCCCTGTTCAGGAACTGACTTTTTCTTTGCAAAAAAACGGAGTGACCGTTCAGTCAGGAAATACAAAGGATATGCTTTTTGGTATTGACACCATTCTGGCTTTTGTTTCCAAATATTTCACTTTAAAGATGGGGGATCTCGTCTATACCGGAACTCCGGCAGGTGTTGGCCCTGTACACAGAGAAGATCTGTTGGAGGGATTTCTGGAAGGAAACAAAGTATTTCAATGTAAGGTGAAATAAAGGAGTAAGCTGACGAACAATTTGTTAAGTTTGTGTATGGGGTATAAAAGAGGACTACTCGGTATACTTTTTATTATCATTTCATACGCATCTATTGCTCAGCCTGTTGTATTCCGTTTTCCACTCGACACCATCCCTTTGTTATCCGGCACATTCGGCGAATTCAGAGGTACTCATTTTCATGCCGGCATCGATATCAAAACCTATGGAAAAACAGGTTTACCCGTTTACGCCACGGCAAGTGGCTATGTATCGCGCATTAAAATTTCGCCTTATGGCTATGGTAAAGCGATCTACCTGACCCATGACAATGGCTATACCTCCGTATACGGACATTTAAGCGGGTTTAATCCTGAATTGGAGGCCTATATCCGTAAACATCAATATGCAAAAAAGAGCTATAATGTCGAATTGTTTCCCGGGAAGAGCCATTTTAAAGTAAAGCAGGGTGAGCTTATTGCCTTTTCCGGGAATACGGGAGGGTCTTATGCCCCCCATTTGCATTTTGAGCTTCGAGATTCGAAAACCCAGGAAATACTTGATCCCCTGAGGTTCTCCCTACCCGTTCCGGATTCGCTGCCACCGCAATTGAATGCCATAAAAGTGGTGAATAAAAACCGCAAGTTTAAATGGAGTACCGGCCACTATCCGGAAGAGGCACGGGTTTACACGAATTCTGATTCGTTGTACCGGCTAAAAGTTCCGGAAGGTGAATATGCCCTCATTCTTGCGGCCCGGGATTTTTTAAACAGCGATTCCGGCAATGTACTTGGGGTTCAATCCATTCGTATCGAGCTGGACGGGCAATTGCTCTACTACCGGAGATCCCTGCGATTCAGTTTTCGGGATAGCCGCTTTATTCATCTTATTTCATCGTATGAAAAGGACCTCCCCCCTTTGGAGCACTGCTTTAAAGAAGCCTGGATCCACCACGATCTTGCCGAATATAACAACGACGGGTGGTTTGCTATTGACCCTCAATATCCGGAACGGAGCCTTACCATTACCCTGAGTGATGCGTATGGACAAAGTCGGGTTGTAACCCTGATCCTGGAAATGGAAAATCCCGAATTTTATGCTAAGTCAAATATCGGTGTTCCCCTGAGTTGGAATTGCAGCTCGACCCTGCTGTACGACAAAGCATTTAGTTTCAGTCTGGAAGAGGGTAAGCACCTCATAGACTTTTTTCCCAACAGCTTTTTTGACACCTTAAGTATCCACGCATGTGTGAAACCGGGGCTGGTTGATACGCTCACGATATTTCCACGGGATGGCTATGTGAGCGAACGTTTCCGTTTGGTCTACGGCTTACCCGACAGCATAACTCAACTGTCAAGGCAACTTTGTATGGCCCGGGCGGGCAATGACGGTCCCGAGTACATTGGCGGAGAAATTTACAACGGAAAGATCCAGTGTTATACCCGAAACATGGGTACCTATTTTTTAAGTATGGATACCCTGGCGCCAAGTATTGATTTTCAAACCATTAACGGCGACACACTCTTCCTTAAACTTGCAGATGATTTTTCAGGGATCGCCAAGTATACCCCCCGGATCGACGGACGCTGGTTTTTGATGGAATACGATCCTAAAACAGGACTGCTTTTTGGAGATCTGAGCAATTTTCCAAAAGACGACAAACTAGAATTGGATCTGCTTGTTAAAGACAACAGAGGAAATACAACAGCGTATAAAAAAACAATAGAACGATGAAAGTTACCAAAGGCAAAAAAGCTCCGGCTTTTACAGCCATGAACCAAAAAAATGAAACGGTGTCCCTGGCAGATTATGCGGGCAAAAAGCTTGTTCTCTATTTTTATCCCAAAGACGATACGCCCGGATGTACAGCTGAAGCCTGCGACTTGCGAGATAATTATGAACGTTTTATCAAGGCCGGTTACGCCATTCTGGGGGTTAGTCCTGATTCGGCTAAAAAGCATATCCGATTCATAGAAAAATACACGCTTCCTTTTGACCTCCTTGCCGATGAAGATCACGCTGTATCAGAAGCCTACGGTGTTTGGAAGGAAAAAAGCATGTTCGGTGTCAAATACATGGGCATCGTGCGCACCACCTTTGTAATTGACGAAAACGGCGTTGTAATTGACATCATCGAAAAGGTTGACACCAAGGCCCACGCCAAACAGGTATTGGCTTAAGTGGCCGGATAGGAAAAATCCAGCTTCATCCCTTCAAATGTCCCCGAACTCATGAGCAACAGCACCATATTGGGACCCAGACGGGCGTGGATATAACGCGACAACATGTTTGCATCGGTATAGATCTGAACCCCGTCGCCAAAGGCTTCGCTCACTTCTTCAGGCTCAAGCATAGGAAGTTTTTTATGTTCCAAAACCCGGGGCGAATAAAAGACCAGGGCCTCATCTGCATTTTCCAGGCTACCCTGATATTCATCGAGAAAATTCCGCTGAAGGGAACTGAAGGTATGCATTTCAAAAACGGCCAGGATATGTTTGTCAGGGAATTGGGCCTTTACCGAGTCGACTGTTGCCTTCAGTTTGCTTGGGGAGTGAGCAAAATCGCGGAATACCGGTAGATCTCCCGTGTTTAACAAGCGCTCCAGGCGTCGCGCTGTTCCCTTAAAAGAAGTCATGTATTGCAAGAAATCAGGCTCCTCAATACCCAATTCCTGCGCAAGGATCATTGCCCCGGCCATGTTTTGCAGGTTATGTGCACCAAAAATCTGCATGGGATAAGCCTTTTGTTTCCATTTAACCACCGTCTTACCCCCGTTAATTTCATGAGGCAGTGTCGAATAGGGTAAGGACCTGAGGCGGCCGCCATCTTTCGCCAAAAGCGCTTGTAAGGTTTCATCCTCAGAAAACCAGCTTAAGGGCGCCCCGTCGGGTAGCGTATCCAGAAACAGCTGAAATTGTTCAACATAATTTTCCCAGGTAGGAAAAACATTGATATGGTCCCAGGCTATGCCGGTAACCTGAGCCATATGGGCATGGTAAAAAAGAAATTTAGGCCGGGGATCCAGTGCTGAGTTCAGGTATTCATCTCCTTCGATCACAATAAGAGGTGCCTCACTCAGCCGAACCATGGTGTCAAAACCTTCCAGTTGGGAACCAACGAGGTAATCAAAATCCATCCCGGCCTCCTTTAATACATGCATGAGCATGGCTGTTGTGGTGGTTTTACCGTGACTGCCGGCTATAACCACTCGTTTTTTGTTTCTGGACTGTTCATAAACAAATTCGGGAAAGGAATAAACCTGAATTCCCAGTTCCAATGCACGTTTCAATTCGGGGTTGTCCGGCCGTGCGTGCATCCCCAGGATCACCGCATCGAGTTCCTTGCTTATTGATCGCGGGTCCCAACCCCATGCTTTAGGCAGGAGTCCGGCTTTTTCCAATCTGCTTTTGCTCGGCTCGAAGATCTCATCGTCGCTCCCGCTAACCTGATAACCAAGTTCGTGTAAACACAGGGCCATATTGTGCATGACTGCACCGCCAATAGAGATCAGGTGAACGCGTTTTGCCATAAGATTCGAAAATAAGGGAAAAACAGGTTGAGGGTGTGGGTGTGGGTGAGAAATAGTAAAAAAAAAGGGACAATCCGCTTTTGTGGTTGTCCCTTCAATGAGTTGATCGATGCGTTTATTCTGTGATGCTGGTACGTACTGAATACCAAGGGTCTACATATTCTGTGTCCGGATAGTGTTTTCCCGGCATAACATAAAGCAGCCCACTTTCTTCTACCACTTTAAAGGTAAGTTCGTGCACCCATCCCCTGTCTTCTCCCCATATTTTGGCTTTAACAATGCCTTTGCTGTCTACACTTTCGATCGAATATCCAAAGGGTGTATAGCTGTTCACAAGGAATACGAACGGATCGATACTGTATTTTTTGTAATACGAAGGAGCGATATAAAGGCGCATGTCTTTGTCGAAGGTTTCTTTTTCATAAACCATGGCATAGCAGATCTTTTCAACGAGTTCTGTTTTGTCATTTTTTTCGACAACCGGCTCATCAACATCAACTGTCTCCACTTCATACCAGGGATGGACATAAAAATTGTCGGTATGTCCTTTTGGGTATACGTATACTTTCCCCCCTTCTTTCACCACTTTAAACGTAAGTTTATTTATCCATGACTTTCCGGAACCCCAGATCAGGGCTGTTACCATTCCATCGTTTCCAACAGTTTTGACCTCAGAGCCGGAAGGACTGTAATAATTGATCTGGTAATCGTATTTGTCGATATAGTTATTCTTGTAATAGGAAGGTGCGATGTATTTGCGGGCGCCCGTACCAAAATTGTCGGCATCATTCACCATATCATACAGGAGGTCTGTTACAATTTTTCTTGATTCCGTTGCGGTAGGTATTGCTCCACCTGCACCTCCATCATCATCTGTTATATTGGTTTCAACCTTATACCAGGGATCGATGTACATATAGGTGGAGGGTTCTCTTCCGGGCATAAAATAATAGGAGCCGTCTTCGTAGGTTACAATAAAGGTCAGGCGATGCACCCATCCGCGGCTGCTTCCCCAGATACGCGCTTCTACCACACCATTCCCTCTGTTCTCATCGATAGAATAGCCCACGGGAGAATAGGTGTTAATCTGATAACTGCTGGCGCTCACCTTATGGGCTTTCAGGTAAGCGGGTGAAATAAACGCACTCACTGACATGGTCGAGCTGTTTACCATGTTGTCGAGCACTTTTTCTACAAGTGCATTTTGTTGTTCACGTGATTGGCCGAATGAACTCAGGGTGCTCAGGCACAGAAGGAGCGTCATTCCTTTGATTATGTTTTTCATGGCTGTTTAATTTGGAATATATCCGTTGAGCAAAGTTGAGGTAAATGCGGCTTCCAAAAATCCCTATTAGTAGGTAGTTATTGACGCTTCTATATACCAAAAAACCCGCAGAAGCGGGTTTTTGATTTAGCCTGAATTTTCTACTAAAAGCCGGTCCAGAAGTCCGGTTTAAATCCCATTTGTTTTGGGGTAATGCACATAACCGGAATATTGGAGTGTTTGTTCACGATCTGTTGGGCATAGGATCCAACAATAAATTCTGTAAATCCTTTCTCCTGTTGGGTCATGATCATGATCAGATCTGCATTGATCTCTTCGGCATACTGTAAGGTGTCGTCTGCCGGATTCCCCGGATATTCCTCGTCGGCCAGCATCTTAGACGTGTGCGCCACTCCGTTTTTGGTTAATACCTCCTCCACCTGATGAAGATTGGCTTTTACCCGGTTAACCAGAAACTCATCAGAAAGTTTGATACTGATTATATGTACCTTAGAATCATACTTTTTCGCGAGTTGGATAGCCCACCATACCTTTTGTTTGCTTTCCAGGGATAAGTCGATAGGAAGCACAATGTTTTTATAGCCATGGCCATATTGTTTTTCTTTAACAATTACCACCGGCACTTCAGATCCGCCAATTACCCGGGATGCATTTGATCCTACGATCTGTCCCAACCCGGAAGCACCCTGGGTTCCCATGATAATGGAATCAATATCGTTTGCCTCGTCTTTTGCATATTCGAGAATGGCAGAATGGATCCTGCCTGATTCAATTACAGAGCGGGCCCTTACTCCATGCGTAGTAGAAATGTCCTCCACCATTCTGTCCATTTTCTCCTGAAGCATCTGACCAACCAATCCTTCTTTATAGGAGTTTTTTTGTCCCCAAATACTTCCGATAAAGGACTCTTCAAAAATGTGCATGATACATATTTCATTGCCGAAGGCTTTTGCTACCTGTACTGCGTGATCGAGGGCGTTTTCAGCCACCTGCGAGAAGTCGGTAGGTACAAGGATGGTGTTCTTTTTCTTTTCGTTTTGCATGGATCGTAAAATTTTAAGTGGCTCAAAAATAGTGATTCTCCCCGAGCCACCAAATACATATCTAAAGCGAAACCTTCTGGCTTGCTTTTTGAACAGAAAGAGTAGATTTGAAAATTAATAGAAACGCATAATATGGCAATTGAAGTAACCGACAGCAACTTCGACGAGGTTGTTTTAAAATCCGACAAACCTGTATTGATCGATTTTTGGGCAGAATGGTGTGGCCCCTGCCGCATGGTGGGACCTATCGTTGAAGAAATGTCCGGAGAATATGAGGGCAAAGCTGTGATCGGAAAATTAAATGTGGATGAAAATCCTGAAGTAACGGTAAAATATGGCATCCGCAGCATTCCTGCCTTGTTGTATTTTAAAAACGGCCAGGTCGTTGACCGCCAGGTAGGTGCGGTACCAAAAGGTACGCTGGCATCCAAACTTGAAGCCCAACTCGGCTGATAAATAAAAAATAAACCTAAGCCGTCGGTGACCCCCGACGGCTTTTTTAATGGATACCCATGAACCGAATTCCCCGGGAAGAACTTGAAAAACTTGGAAATTTTGAACTGCTGGCAAAGCAGGTTGTAGAAGGTTTTATAACCGGGCTCCATAAAAGCCCTTTCCACGGCTTTTCGGTTGAGTTTGCAGAACACCGCACCTACAATACAGGTGAATCCACCCGGCATATCGACTGGAAACTTTTCGCACGTACGGAGAAACTATTTGTCAAACGTTTTGAGGAAGAAACCAACCTGCGTTGTCAGCTCGTAATCGACACGAGCAGTTCCATGTATTATCCTGATAAAAGCTGGAATAAGATGAAGTTTTCCGGGATCGCTGCGGCAGCTATCATGAATTTGCTTCGCCGCCAGCGCGATGCGTTTTCGGTGGCTTTTTTGTCGGATCAGATCGAATGGCAAAGCGAAACACGCTCCTCATCAAGCCATTACCATCTTTTGTTGCAACAAATCGAAAGCCGCCTCCAAACGGCCCCTGTTCATAAAGTAACCAAACTTGCCCGCTCCCTGGATATTCTGGCTGAAAAGATCCACCGGCGTTCCATGGTTGTTATCTTCAGCGACCTCATGGAAACCATTGAGGATACGGAATCCCTTTTTCGTAGCCTGCAGCATCTGAAGTTCAATAAACATGAGGTTATTCTCTTTCATGTACAGGATAAAGAGAAAGAATCCGACTTTAATTTTCAGAACCGTCCCTACCTCTTTACCGATCCGGAAACAGGAAACCAACTAAAGGTAATGCCCAACGAGGTGCGCGAATCCTATCTTCAGGCACAGGCTGATTACCGAAAATTAATGCGCAATAAAGCTGCCCAGTTTAAGATCGACTGGGTGGAGGTCGATGCTGCCGATGATTTCAACCAGGTACTTCTGGCCTTTTTGATAAAACGGGCTAAAATGAGCTAAGAACGCCTTGCCGGGGGCGTATAGGTCGCAATATGCCTTTCCTTTTTGCTCGGATAGATGTCTTCGATCTTAACCAGAATACCCGTTTCTTCTACGGCACCAAAATCAACGTTAATGGCCGTTCCAAAATTTCTCATGGTCAATGAAAGGTTCATGTATGCGTTGACCAATGGAGGAATATTCTCATTGTGTTTACGCACATACTGATTCAGTACTTTATGCCCTTCCTTATAATCCAATCCATCAAAAATGCCTCTGAAAGCGGAGATATCTGTTTTATAGGGCAAGGCATTAATTGGCACGATGAGTTTATCCGGATCGGGGAAATAGTGTTCCATAAAATAATGGATCAGGTCGCGGGCCTCTTTATTGTAGGAAGGATACATGGTGATCTTCCCGAAAAAATAACGAACGCCGGGGTTGTCAACCACCAAAGCACCAAGTCCATCCCAAAGGTTATCAAGTGAAAATATACCTTTTCTGTTGTTTATAGATGGTTGATAATCAGGCTGAACAAACGATCTACCTAACTCAATGGTATAAGGCATGTATTCCTTGATGAAACGTTGAGAAAAAGTAAAAAGTTCTGATGTAGCCAATTCTACTTCTCCTTTTTCATTCACTACATCTTTGCAGTCAATAAACCTGTAACCACCTACAATTTCGCGGTCTTCAGCATTCCATACCAGCAATTGGTCGTAACAGTGCTCCGAGGTGTCGAAATGATCCAGATCGAGCTCCTGGCCGGTGCCCCCTCCTGCATTTCGAAAGGTTAGCTCCCTGAGGCGACCGATCTCCCGGAGAACATTGGGAGAATTGTGGCAATTAATAATATAGATTTCATTGTGGCCAAAATTGGCCAAACGCACAAAACGTTCAGAATTCAACTCCTGAAGGAGCAGTTCCTTTTCTACCGGTGCTATGATGGGCTTCATTTTGCCTGATCTTAAAGGACCTAAATCGAAGCAAATTTAGCCATAGCTTCGGTGGATACTCCCGTATTGGAGAAACCACCATCATGGAAGATATTTTGTTGCGTGACATAACGCGTGAGGTCGGAAAACATGGCTACACAAAAATCGGCACAGGCCTCAGCGGGCGCATTTCCCAAGGGCGATATCGAATCAGCATAGTTAAAAAAGGCATCAAAACCATGTACTCCGGAGCCGGCGGTGGTCATGGTTGGTGATTGAGAAATGGTGTTGACACGTACATTTTTGCCTTTTCCATAATGGTAACCAAAGCTCCGGGCAATACTTTCCAAAATAGATTTTGCCTCAGCCATTTCGCTGTAGTCAGGAAAAGTACGTTGCGCGGCAATATACGTGAGCGCCACCACCGAACCCCAGTCGCTAATTGCGTCTTTTTTCCAGCAGGTCTGCAAGAGCCTGTGGAAGGAAATAGCCGATATATCCAAGGTCTTGTGCATGAATTCATAATTCAGGTCGGTATAGGGTTTCCCTTTTCGCACATTGAGCGACATGCCTACAGAGTGAAGGATAAAGTCCAGCTTTCCTCCCAATACTTCCATGGACTGGTCGATAAGGGCATTCATATCCTCTTCGGAAGTAACATCAGCAGGAATGATCTGTGCGTTGCATTTAGCGGCTAATTCATTGATCTCTCCCATTCTCAGCGCAATGGGTGCATTTGTTAACACAAAGCTGGCGCCGGCTTCATGGCATTTTTCAGCGACATGCCAGGCAATGGAACTTGAATTTAATGCACCGAATATGATGCCTCTTTTACCTTCTAAAAGCTGATGACTCATATGAATGTTTTTTGCAATGTTAAGTTTTTTGGAAAGAATTCAATGCGTTAAGGAGATAATCGCACCAGGTCCCAGGCAGTATTTGTTATTCGTTCGTACAATAATCGGTCGTGCAGCCGATTCGGCCTTCCCTGCCAGAACTCGATCTGCGAAGGAATTATACGGTATCCGCCCCAATGCGGCGGACGAATAATATCTTTATCCTCAAAAGAGGCCTTGGTTTCTTTTAATCGCTGTTCAAGCTGCTCCCGGCTCTCCAGTCGCTCGCTTTGCTGGCTCACCCAGGCGCCGATCTGGCTGCCTCTTGGCCGGCTGGCAAAATAGGCGTCGGATTCTTCCTGACTCAGTTTTACGCTCTCGCCATTGATCCTCACCTGGCGTTCGACCTCCGGCCAGAAAAAAGTCAGGCTGCAAAAGGGATTGGCCATAAGGGCTTGTCCTTTTTGACTATGATAATTCGTATAAAACTCAAATCCTTCCTGACTAAAACCCTTGAGCAGTACAATTCGCGCCTCCGGATGTTTCCCGTCGCCTGCCGTGCTTAAACACATGGCATTGGGCTCCGCCACTTCAGCACGAATGGCATCATGAAACCAGGTATCGAACAGGGCTATTGGATTAGCCGGAGCTTCCCGCTCATCGAGCGTAGCTTTTTGATATTCTTTTCGGATATGGGCAATGCTCATCGCCGACAAAGGTAAAAAAGCAAAGCGTATCCCGCTTTATTCAGGAAAAATATACTTTTGCCTATGCCACTCACTCCTCTACCCAGCGAAGAAAATCCCTGGACCATACTCGATACGGAAATAAAACTGGATACTCCCTGGGTTCGTTGCAAACTTCATAAGGTAATTAACCCGTCTGGTTCAGCTGGTATATATGGAGTGACCGAGTTTAAAAACCTGGCTATTGGTATCCTGCCCATTGACGAAGAGGAAAATACGTATATCGTGGGACAGTACCGCTTTCCCCTGCAAACGTATTCCTGGGAGATCCCTGAAGGAGGCGGCCCCTTGCATCTTGACCCTCTGGATTCGGCCAAACGGGAGTTAAAAGAAGAAACAGGCATTGAAGCTGCCAACTGGGAGCTCATCCAAACCTTGCAGGTAAGCAATAGTGCCACGAACGAAATCGCCTATTTGTATTTGGCGAGGCAATTAAGTTATGGAATGAGTGAGCCGGAGGAAGGAGAAAGGTTGCTGATAAGGAAAATACCATTCGCAGAGCTGTACGAACGTGTCAATTCAGGTGAAATAAGCGACAGTCTGACAGTAGCTGCCGTACTAAAATACCGGCTGAAACAATTGGAAGGGTCTTTGCCATAATCAGTAAAGAAATTGTTTTTCGTGGCGCGTCGCCCTATTATTGCAACCACTTTATTGGCATCTTATAAATGAATACACTTGTGATGGCAGGGCAAATGATCCTTGCATTATCCATTCTTATCACCCTTCACGAACTGGGTCACTACCTTGCAGCGAGGGCATTTGGGATAAAGGTTGAAAAATTCTTCCTCTTTTTTGATGCCGGTGGGGTCAAACTCTTTTCCTTTAAAAAAGGCGATACGGAGTATGGAATCGGTTGGCTGCCTCTGGGTGGTTATGTGAAAATTTCCGGAATGATCGATGAGTCGATGGATACCGACCAGTTAAAATCTGATCCGCAACCCTGGGAATTCAGAAGCAAACCGGCCTGGCAACGATTGATCGTAATGCTTGCGGGTGTTACCGTGAACATTGTACTCGGAATGGTTATTTTTTCAGGCAGCATCATGTATTATGGCGACAAATACATCCTGAATGATGACGCCAAATATGGAATTACTGTGTCTGACTACGCGGAAAAACTCGGCTTCCGGGATGGCGATAAGATCACCCACCTGAACGGACAAAAGGTGTATCGTTTTGATGAAATCATCAATCCTACGCATATTGTAAACAAGGCGGTGTATACCGTTGAACGCGATGGAGAATCTTTCGACATAGCTTTACCTGACACCTCCCTGAAGGTTATTACAAGTAAAAAAGCCGGATTTATCGGGCTTCGACAAACTTTTTATATCGATAAAATCACCAAAGGCAGCAATGCCGACAAAGCCGGACTCCAGGCGAACGACCGGATATTAACCATCAATCACTGGCCTGCACAATTTTTCCATAATTTTAAAGATATCCTCTTCTATCGCGAGGGGAAAGAAGTGAAGCTGGAAGTGCTGAGGAACTCAGACACCATTGCTATGATGGTACTGGTGGATGAGGGTGGTGTTTTGGGCTTTACCGCAAAAATGGATGATCTCGGAGCTCAAACCGAATATTATTCGTTTGGGAAATCATTTTCAGAAGGAACAAAACGGGCCTTTGCTTCCCTGCTCGTGAATATACAGGCTTTGGGAAAAATTTTCAGTGGCGATGTGGATCCTACCAAGTCCTTGATGGGGCCGATCGCATTGGCAGAGGTATTTGGCGGTAGTTGGGACTGGCAAAATTTCTGGGCTTTAACCGGATTATTGTCGATGGTACTGGCATTTATGAACGTACTTCCAATTCCTGCTTTAGATGGTGGCCATGCGCTTTTCCTGCTCGTTGAGATGGTAATTGGACGTCCGCTTGGGGATAAATTCATGCAAGTGACCCAAATCATAGGCATGGTAATTTTATTAAGTTTGATGGTCTTCGTCTTTGGAAATGACATTTGGAACATCATCTCTCGTTAAACTTTTTCTCCTGGCCGGACTTGTTTCGGCCAGTATTTCCGGGTCTGCGCAACAAATTACCCACGATGTACCGGACAGCCTGATCAAAAAAGATTCAATCCATGAAATAAGGTTGCTCATCGTGCCCTTTAACCCTTCCATGTACTTTTCGGATGCCGATAAAGATATTGCCGAAGTAAGCAAGGTCGAACCCGGTGAAGTCAGGAATAAGGTCAATGCCAGTCTCGAAGCAACGGTTTCTTCCCACCTCGGCTTGTATTATTCGGCCAAGAGTCTCAGCAAACAAAAAGATGGTGGTGATGATCTCGATATCATCTACGGGTCCATCACCTATGCTCCCCGGGTAAAGGCACCTGAAACGGGAGAAAAGAAAAAACCCGGATTACAGGGACTTCGTGAAAAGATAAAACCGGCTGAAGAAGTGCCTGAAAAACAAGCCGATCCTGAGACCTATATGGATATTTCCTTCGCTGATGGAAGACTTATGGACTATATCGGTTCAAAATATGAAGTGGATTATGTCGTGTTTTTTAATCAGTTCGAGATCATAACCGATTACGAAAACTGCATCGATCTGCAATTGCGTAAATATTACCGGGAGATCAAGGTGCATTATTCGGTTTACGGCAAAGACGGCAAAAAGATCTCGGGCGACGTGATCACCATCCCTTATCATAGCAACGAAAACGACATCCAGATCATCGTAAAGGAGAATTTCGGGACCTTAAGCAGCACCCTGCTCCAACGTATTTATCTTAAAAAATGAACCATTTCGAGGAATTTAATATCCCCGTACAGTTTTTCCCGGACCTTAACCTGATCAGGAACCGCTATTACGAGCTAAGTCGCCTTTATCATCCTGATCTTAAGGACACTACACATGGACTGGCTGAAAGTGAGCTGGAACAAAAAAGCAGCGATCTGAACTCAGCCTACCGAATCCTTATGGCTTTTGACCTGCGAGTAGCCTATGTTCTTACTTTGTATGGATTGATGGGCGATACCGATAAAGCCAGTGTTTCCTCTTCCTTTCTAATGGAAATGATGGATGTGAATGAATCGGTGATGGAGGCAAAACTGGAGGCCGACACTGAACGTCTGAGGTCCATCGCCAAGGAAGTGGAGCAGTTGCAGGATGAACGGATGAAGGAATGGGAAGCCCATTGTCGCCAGTTCGATAAAACACAGGATCAGGGCTTGTTGAGCCAGATCAAGGATGATTACCTCAGAAATAAATATTTACTGCGTCTAAAGGAACAACTCGAACAGGAAGTTTAACGCTGGAAGGGCAGTCCGCGCATCTGCCGGCCTGCTCCCTGCAGTTTGTTCATGGTTTTCATCATCTTACGCATCTCTTCGAACTGCTTCACCAACTTATTTACTTCGGTGATGTCGCGACCTGAACCAAGGGCTATCCTCTTTTTCCGGTTGCCCGAAAGCGAATCCGGATTTTGCCGTTCGTAGGGAGTCATGGAACGAATGATGGCTTCAACCCCTTTAAAGGAGTCGTCGTTGATATCTACATCTTTAATCGCCTTACCCACACCCGGTATCATGCCCATGAGGTCTTTGATATTTCCCATCTTCTTGATCTGCTGAAGCTGGTTGAGGAAATCCTCATAGTTGAACTCGTTACGGTTGATCTTCTTTTGCAGGCGTTGGGCTTCTTCTTCGTCGAAGACCTGCTGAGCCTTTTCAACCAGCGATACGATATCACCCATTCCCAATATACGGGAGGCCATCCTTTCGGGATGGAAGATGTCGAGGGCATCCATTTTTTCGCCCGTACTCACGAACTTGATCGGTTTGTTGACCACCGATTTAATGGACAAAGCCGCACCACCACGGGTATCGCCATCCATTTTGGTAAGGACCACCCCACTAAAATCGAGGCGTTCATTAAAGACCTGGGCCGTATTTACCGCGTCCTGGCCTGTCATGGCATCCACCACAAAAAGAATTTCATTTGGCGAAACTGCCCGCTTCACTGCAGCGATCTCGTTCATCATCTGCTCGTCCACGCTTAAACGGCCGGCTGTATCGATGATCACTACATTGTTGCCATTTTGACGGGCAAATTTGATGGCGTTATTGGCAATTTCTACCGGATTTTTATTTCCATCCTCGGTATACACCTCCACGCCTACCTGTTCTGCAAGCACTTTTAACTGGTCTATCGCAGCCGGGCGGTATACGTCGCCGGCCACCAACAAGGGATTTCTTCCTTTTGCCTTGATAAAACGGGCAAGTTTACCCGAAAAGGTCGTTTTACCCGAACCCTGCAATCCTGCGATCAGGATCACGGCAGGATTACCCTGAAGGCTGATCTCCTCCGTACTTCCCCCAAGCAGGTCCCTCAATTCGTCGTTAACGATCTTAACCATTAACTGGCTGGGAGAAACAGAGGTGAGCACGTTTTGCCCCATGGCCTTTTCCCGAACCACATCGGTAAAGGTTTTGGCAATTTTATAGTTCACATCAGCATCGAGCAGTGCTTTCCGTACGTCTTTCAATGTCTCGGCGATGTTTATTTCGGTAATGGTACCTTGCCCTTTAATCAGTTTAAACGAGCGTTCTAACCTATCTGATAAATTCTCGAACATAATCTGCTATACTTAATTTTTAAGAAGCGCAA
The DNA here is from genome assembly GCA_003531115.1 of Bacteroidota bacterium. Lineage (GTDB taxonomy): Bacteria > Bacteroidota > Bacteroidia > UBA8524 > UBA8524 > UBA8524. Next base: position 29,726 of record DQHT01000103.1, read on the forward strand.
AAATAGACAAAATATGTCAATTCATCAATTGGATTTTTGTTCAGTATTTGAGATTCAAAATTGGATAGGTCAAAAGAGCTTGTATAAATGGAAAAGTGAGCGGTGAAAAACAAAATTGGATGCCCGGTTTTCTGATACATCTATTTTTTTGAGCGGGAAACGGGATTAGCTCCCTCCGGTTGTGAGATTGCCTTCGGCTAAGTTCAAACCTTCGGCTCTTAACTTGGAATCTGCCGTGGTGGACTATGCCTGGGCCATTCCGGCAGTTAATTGTGTGGGGAGAGCAGGATTCGAACCT